>JBFEQR010000046.1:0-9551 GCA_041549425.1 Yoonia sp.
CCCCGCCGCAGCCGCACGTCCTGCCGAGCGAAAGGATTCCTTGTGCCGCTCGCCAGGTTCAGAGACTTTCACCCCGATATCAATGATACCGGGCGCAAGGCAGTGGCCGCCGCAGTCGATGACATTTGCGTCCTTCGGGGGGGGGGTGGTGGCGTCTTCAAATACGGCACGGATCACGCCGTCTTCGATCAGGATGCCGCCCATACTGTCGGTCAGGGCGACCGGATCAATCAGGCGGGCGTTGGCAAAGAATGTTGCGGTCATGACACGGTATCCTTCGCGTGCAGGGTCATTGGTATTCGCATCAGCCACCGATCCAGATGATGAGGGCCACAAAGGCAAACATGGCAAGCAGGGCATAGGTGGCGACCATCCCGCTGATCCTTGCGTCCGACTTGGGCGGTTTCGTGGGTTTGGTGTCCAACTGGCCCTCGGCGCTGTCGGAGGTCAGCGGATCACTTACCTTGATCGCCGCTTTTTCGCGCAAGGTTGCGACCAAAGACACGTGCGGGGGCAAATCCAGCGTTGCGGCCTGCCCGCCAAAGGCGGCGGACATGACAAGAACCGCGGTGCCGGCCATTGCCTGCAACCCTTCGGCGACATCCTTTGCAACCGGCATATCGTAGCCGTTTGTGATCAGTTGCGGCAGGGACATTTCGCCCAGCATATCGGGGGCGATCACATCGACGTAGTCGGTGTTCAGCACAACAGGGCCAAAGACGGCCATCAAGGCGGCGTCGGTCTTGTCGGACAGATCGGCGGGCGGGGTGCCCTGTACCTCGAAGACATAAATCGCACCGTGGTCATTTGCGGGGATGTGCAGGCTCATGCCATCACCGCCTTGCGGTCCGCACGCAGGTTTTGCGCCAGCAAATCCATCGCGGCCATGCGCACAGCGACCCCCATTTCGACCTGTTCCTGAATGACAGAGCGGTTGATATCGTCGGCAATGTTGCCGTCAATCTCGACCCCGCGGTTCATCGGGCCGGGGTGCATGACGATGGCGTCGGGTTTGGCATGGGCCAGCTTGGCCGCGTCAAGGCCGTAGCGGTGGAAATACTCGCGCTCGGAGGGGATGAAACCGCCGTCCATCCGTTCCTTTTGAAGACGCAGCATCATGACGACATCAACATCCTTGAGGCCCTCGCGCATGTCTTCAAAGACTTCGACCCCGAATTCGCCCATCCCCGAGGGCATCAAGGTGGGTGGTGCGATCAGGCGGATGCGGTTTTCCATCTTGCCAAGCAGCATGATGTTGGACCGCGCGACGCGGCTGTGGGCGATGTCACCGCAAATGGCGATGGACAGGCGGTGCAGGCGCCCCTTGGCGCGGCGGATGGTCAGCGCATCCAGCAAAGCTTGGGTCGGGTGTTCATGCTTGCCGTCACCTGCGTTTAGCACGGCACAGTTCACCTTTTGCGCTAACAGGTCCACGGCACCCGAATGCGGATGGCGCACAACCAGCAAATCAGGGCGCATCGCGTTCAGCGTCAAGGCGGTATCAATCAGCGTCTCGCCCTTTTTGATGGACGAGGCCTGCATCCCCATGTTCATCACATCGGCGCCCAAACGCTTGCCGGCAAGTTCGAAACTGGCCTGCGTGCGGGTCGAATTTTCGAAAAACATGTTGATCTGGGTCAGCCCTGCCAGCACGTCACGGTGGGCCACGCCGCGCCTGTTATGCTCGGCATAGCTGTCGGCGAGGTCCAGAAGATGGGTGATCTCGGTGGGGTGCAGCGGTTCGATCCCCAGAAGATGCTTGGCGCGAAATGTCATGAGGCCCTCTTGCGTGCAATTCGCGCCCTTATAGGGGGGACGGATCGCTGCATCAATGCTGCAAGCACTGCACATCTGCCGCGATACGGCATATCGTGTGCATGATGGATTCGGCGAATACATATTGGAACGATCGCGCCTTGCTGGAATGGCAGGTGGAATTGGGGGCAACGGACGCCATTCTGGACGCGCCGGTTGACCGCTATGCGTTGGAGGCAGCAAAGCCTGCGCCAAAGGTTGCCACACCGCCCGAACCCGCGACTGCGCCACCTTTGGCAGTCGAAGTCGATGTGGTCGGCCTTGCCCGTACCTCTGCCCAAACGGCGGGTGATCTGTCCGCACTTGCCGCCGCCATGGAGGCGTTCGAGCATTGCGAGCTAAAGCGCGGCGCGCGCAGTTTTGTCTTTTCAGACGGCAACCCCGCCGCCCGCGTCATGATCGTGGGCGAGGCTCCGGGTCGCGAAGAAGACCGCGCCGGACGCCCCTTTGTGGGACGCGCAGGCCAGTTGCTGGACCGTATGTTTGACGCCATCGGGATGGGGCGGGGACATGAAGACCCCAAGCAGGCCATTTATATCACCAACGTCCTGCCATGGCGTCCGCCATCCAACCGCACGCCTGACAAGGCGGAAATCGCGATGATGCTGCCTTTTCTGGAACGTCATATCGCGCTTGCCGATCCCGATGTGCTGGTCTTGATGGGCAACACGCCCTGTCAGGCGCTGATGGGGCGCACCGGCATCACACGCATGCGCGGCACATGGGACAAGGTTCAGGGCAAACCCTGCCTGCCGATGTTCCACCCCGCCTATCTGCTGCGCAATCCGATTGCCAAACGCGAAGCATGGGCCGATCTTCTCGCACTCAAGGCGCATCTGCGCGGCTGACAAGGATAGATAAATGAAGAAAATCACACTGATGGCCGCCCTTTGCGCGGGGCCTGTTGCCGCCGATCCGCTTGATCTGGTGGATTATCAGGGCCTGTTTGCGCAAAGCGCAGACAGCGTGGAGGTCATGTCGGACACCCGTTCGGCCCTGACCGTCGGCCCGGTGATCCTGTTGCGCGACACAACAGAGCCGCGCGAATACACCGGCATTGACGAAAGCGGGCAAGGTGCGGTGGGTTGTTTCGTCAGTATTCTGGCGACCATCGAAAGCGCGCTGCAAGCCTGTGAGGCGGATTTGCCACCGGATCAGGCGCAGGTACAGGCGACCTATCTGCAAGAGGCGCTGTCGTTTTATGCGCAAAACACCATTCCGGCAGTGGATCAGGCGACCGTGCAGGCCCGTTTTGATGCGCTGGTCGCATCCCAGATTGCGGGGGCGCGCCCGTTCTGCACCAATCTGGACGTCGTCACCGATCTTGCCAGTCGCTTGTTTACCCCTGACAGTCGCGCGGAAATCTCCGGCATGATGTCGGTTCCGCGCCTGCCTGTCGCCAACCCTTGCCTATGAGCCTGCCCATGAGCCGTATTGATGAAAACCTTGATTTTGTACCGGTGCGGATCGCCGTTCTGACGGTCAGCGATACGCGTCAGTTGGCCGAAGATAAGTCAGGCCAGACCCTTGTCGATCGCATTGAAAAGGCGGGCCACACCCTTGTGGATCGCAAGATCATCAAGGATGAACGCAACGAGATCGCGGATCAATTGCGCGCATGGTGCGCCGATGACGGCGTCGATGTCATCATCTCGACCGGTGGCACCGGCCTGACAGGGCGCGACGTCAGCGTCGAGGCGCACCGCGATGTCTATGAAAAGGAAATCGACGCTTTTGGCACGATTTTCACGATCGTGAGCATGCAAAAGATCGGCACCAGCGCGGTGCAAAGCCGCGCAACTGCCGGTGTCGCCCAAGGGACCTATCTTTTCGCTTTGCCCGGCTCGCCGGGGGCGTGCAAGGATGCGTGGGACGAAATTCTGGTCCTGCAACTGGACTATCGCCACCGCCCCTGCAACTTTGTCGAAATCATGCCGCGGCTGGACGAACACTTGCGCCGGAAATAACGGTGTCGTGCGTTGAACTGGAAAGTGCCCCCGTTGCGCCTAAATCATAAGGCACTGATCAAGGACAAAAGTAATGCGGTTTCTTCGGCGTAGCCTGACGGGTGTTTTCTTGCTTGCTGTGACGCTGGCCTTGCTGGCGTGGGCAGGTGAGTTGGTGCGCGGCGCTGTCACAGCGCGCATGAATGAGGAACCGCGCAGTTTTCCACAGCGCGAACGCGTTCTGGCGGTGAATGTCATCACGCTGGAACCGCAGACAATCGTGCCGGAACTGACGGTCTTTGGCGAATTGCGCAGCAGGCGCACGCTTGATCTGCGCAGCGCGACCGGCGGCACCGTGCTTGAGGTCAGCGAGGATCTGGTCGAAGGCGGCACAGTGCGTGCGGGTCAGTTGTTGCTGCGGATCGATCCGGCAGAGGCGCAATCGGCCCTTGATCGCGTCCGCGCCGATTTGCAGGACGCGCAGGCAGAACTGCGCGATGCGCAACGCGCGCTTGTGCTGGCCGAAGATGAATTGACCGCCGCCCGTGCGCAGGCCAGCCTGCGCGATCAGGCGCTGACCCGTGCGCAGGATTTGTCCGCGCGCGGTGTGGGCACGGCGGCAGCGGTTGAAACGGCGGAACTTGCGGCCTCTGCGGCGCAGGCATCGGTCCTGTCGCGCAGGCAGGCGCTGGCGTCCGCGCAAGCGCGTATCGATCAGGCCGCAACACGTCAGGCGCGGGCCGAAATCAGCGTGTCACAGGCGGAACGCGATCTTGCCCAAACGCAGGTCCATGCGGCCTTTGACGGGGCTTTGGCCGAGGTGTCAGTCGGCCCTGGCGGGCGGGTGACCGCGAACGAACGCTTTGCGCAACTGGTCGATCCGGCCCAGCTTGAGGTGTCATTTCGCGTATCAACATCGCAATATGCGCGACTGCTGGACGATCAGGGCCAATTGCTGAAAGCGCCGGTTGTTGTCAGCCTCGATGTCTCGGGCGTGAACCTGCGTGCCACGGGCCAGATCACCCGCGAAGGCGCGACAGTGGGCGCGGGGCAAACCGGACGCCTGTTGTTCGCCAGTCTTGCGGCCGCCCCCGGTTTCCGCCCCGGCGATTTTGTGACCGTGCGCATTGATGAACCGGCGCTTGAAGGTGTGGCCTTGGTGCCTGCCACGGCGGTGGCTGCGGATCAAACCGTGCTGGTGGTCGATGCGGAAGACCGCTTGCGCAGTGCGCAAGTCACGCTTTTGCGCAGGCAGGGCGATAGTGTGATCGTCGCACCGGGTGAAGCCGCAGGTCTGACAATCGTCGCCGAACGCTCGCCTTTGTTGGGGGCGGGGATCAAGGTGCGCCCGATCCGCCCCGGACAGATAGCCGAAGCGGCAGCAGACGCGATGATCACCCTTGATGCGGACCGCCGTGCCAAACTGATCGCTTTCGTAAGCGAAGGCCGGATGCCCGACGACGTCAAAGCGCGCATCATCAGCCAGTTGGAGGCCGATCAGGTGTCAGCCGAAACCGTCACCCGTCTCGAAGCACGGATGGGTAGCTGATGGACACCGGTGGCGCGCGACTGAACGCTGGCGCAGGCGGTATCCTGTCCTATTTCACGCGGCACAAGACCGTGGCGAACCTGCTGTTGATCCTGATGCTGACGGCGGGGCTTTTTGCCTTTCCGAACATGCGCGCGCAGTTTTTTCCCGATGTGGTCGTCGATGACCTGAACGTGTCGGTCGCGTGGCAAGGGGCCGGTGCAGAGGATGTGGACAGGGCGATCGTACAGGTCCTTGAACCGGTGCTTCTGGGTGTCGAGGGCGTCACGTCGTCATCGTCCACATCGCGCGAAGGGCGGGCATCGATCCGGCTGGAGTTCGACCCCGGCTATGACATCGACCGTGCTGCCGAAGACGTGCAACTGGCGCTGGATAGCGCGTCCAATCTGCCCGCCGATGCCGAAGATCCGACTCTGCGCCGTGGCGGGTGGTCCGATCGGGTGACAGATGTGGTCATCACAGGGCCGGTCAGTGTCGATCAACTGGGCCGCTTCGCCGATGAATTCGCAGCCCGCCTTTTTGCCGAAGGCGTGACACAGGTGATCGTGCAGGGTGTCGCGGCACCCTCGACCATTGTTGAAGTGCCCTCTCTGTCGCTGATCCAGTATGACATCGGCCTGTCCGACATCGCGGCCCGCATCGCAGAAGAAGCGGACGCAGACCCCGCCGGTGACGTCTCTGGCAACGCGCGGGTGCGCACAGGGGTCGCCAAACGCTCTGCCGAAGAGATCGGCGCAATCGTCCTGCGGTCAAACCCTGACGGGTCGCAACTGACCATCGCGGATGTCGCATCGGTGATGGTAGAGGGCACAGACCGCGAACGGGCCTATTTCGTGGGCGAAAATCCCGCAATCAAGGTGCGCGTGCAGCGGTCGGCACAAGGTGATGCCATTGGCATGCAGCAAACCGTGGAAGAGGTCGCGACCGAATTGACGGCCAGTCTGCCGCAAGGTGTTTCCATTGCGCTGACCAACGGTCGGGCAGAGTTTATCTCGGGGCGTCTGAACATCCTGCTGGATAACGGGCTGACCGGCCTGATGCTGGTGGTGGGCCTGCTATTTTTGTTCCTGAACGCACGCACTGCGTTCTGGGTGGCTTTCGGTATTCCGGTGGCGATGCTGGCGGCGATTGCACTGATGTATATCGTGGGGATCACGATCAACATGATCTCGCTTTTTGCGCTGATCATCACCTTGGGCATCGTGGTGGACGACGCCATTGTTGTGGGCGAACACGCGGATTTCCGTGTCAGGCATCTGGGCGAAGACCCGAAAGTCGCGGCCGAACGCGCCGCCAAACGCATGTTCAGCCCCGTGTTTTCGGCCACGCTGACGACAATCATCGCCTTTTTCGGCCTTGTGATCATTGGCGGCCGTTTTGGCGATCTGATCTCGGACATCCCCTTTACGGTGATCGTCGTGCTGGCGGCCAGTCTGGTCGAGTGTTTCCTGATCCTGCCCCATCACCTTGCCACGTCGATGGCCCATTCGGCCAAGGACCATTGGTACGATTGGCCTTCGCGCACCGTGAACCGCGGGTTTGACTGGTTCCGCGAAACGCTGTTCCGGCCCTTCATGGGGCTTGTGATCAAGGCGCGCTATCCGGTCGTGGCCATGGCGCTTGTGCTGCTGGCCAGTCAGGTGGCGCTGTTTATCCGTGGCGACGTCAGCTGGCGCTTTTTCAACGCGCCGGAACAAAGTCAGGTCACCGGCAATTTCGCCATGCTGCCCGGTGCGACGCGGGCCGATACGCTGGAAATGATGCGCGAGATGCAGCGCGCGGCCGAGGCATTGGGCGCGGAGTATGAGGCCGAGCACGGCATCAACCCGCTGCAATATGTCGTCGCCGAAGTGGGCGGCAATTCGGGCCGCGCGATTGCCGGATCGGATACAAAGGATGCCGACCAGCTTGGCTCGATCACGATTGAACTGATCGACGCCGACAGCCGCCCCTACACCAGCTTTGCCTTTGTCAGCGCCCTGCAGGACAGCATTGTGCAACATCCGATGGCCGAAACCGTCAGCTTCCGCAGTTGGGGGTCAGGGCCGGGGGGCGACAGTCTTGATATCCAGATGTTCGGGGCCAATAGCGACACGCTGAAAGCCGCAGCCGAGGCGCTGAAAACCGAACTGGCCCAGTTTCACGAAATCTCGGGGCTTGAGGAAACACTCGCCTACGACAAGGAAGAACTGATCCTTGAGTTGACCCCGCAAGGCGATGCGCTGGGGCTCGGCATCGACGGGCTGGGGCGTGTCCTGCGCAACCGGCTGGGCGGGATCGAAGCGGCCAGCTTTCCTGATGGTGCGCGCTCGGGCACCATCCGTGTCGAATTGCCCGAGGGTGAATTGTCGGCTGATTTTCTGGACCTGACCCAAATCCGCACGCCAGAAGGTATCTATGTGCCGCTGGCGGATGTGGTCACTGTGCAAAGCCGTACAGGGTTTTCCACCGTGCGCCGTGAAAACGGGATACAGCTGATTTCGGTGATTGGCGATCTGGACGACGACGATGCGGCGCGGGCTACCGAAATCCAGCAGATCATCAATGACGATATCCTGCCGCGGGTGGAAAGCAATTTTGCCATTGAAACCATGTTGTCGGGCCAAAGCGAACAGGAACAAAGGTTCCTCAACGATGCGCGCACGGGCCTTATTCTGGTGCTCTTGGGCATCTACCTGACACTCGCATGGATTTTCAGCAGTTGGACGCGGCCCGTTGTGGTCATGTCGATCATCCCCTTTGCGCTGGTGGGCACGATCTACGGGCATAATGTCTGGGGCATTCCGCTGAGCATGTTCACGGTTGTCGGCCTGATCGGCATGGTGGGGATCATCATCAACGACAGTATCGTGTTGGTCACGACGGTTGACGAATATGCACAGGATCGCGGTCTGGTCCCTGCGATTATCGACGGAACCGTGGACCGTTTGCGGCCTGTGATGCTGACCACGATGACCACGGTACTGGGGTTGATGCCGCTGTTGTACGAGGGGTCCAATCAGGCAGAGTTTCTGAAACCCACGGTGGTGACACTGGTCTTCGGCCTGGGTTTTGGCATGGTCCTTGTTCTGTTGGTGGTGCCATCGGTGATGGCGATGCAGGCGGATGTCTACCGGCAGGTGCAATCGGCCAAACGCGCGCTGCGCGGGCGGCGCATGGCGATGTTCTTGCCCGCTGGATTGGGCGCGCTGGGGGCTTTGGCGCTGTTCGGGCTCTTGCTGGTGCCGCTCTTGGTGACAGGGGCGCCGTTGCCGGTTGCAGCACAGGTCCTGCCGATGCTGCAGGGCGGCTTCGCGCCCGCGCTGGGTGTTTTTGTTGCAGGCGTGATGGCCCTGCTTCTGGCGATCTACGCGGTGTCACTGATGGGGCAGGGATTGCGCCGCTTGCGCAGCTAGTTCGCGCTGCACCCCTGAATGTCCACGGCGCGATCCGTGCCCAGCACGGTGATGCGCACGCCAGAGCGGTCCAGCGCAAAGGGCTGCCCGCTGGGATGCACCATATCGACAGTCGCCCGCAGCGTCTGACCGTCCCGTGTGCTGTCCGCCTCGGAGACCCAGACACGCGGATCGCCGGTTTCGATGACAACATGTTCGGATGCGCCGGTCGTGGCCAGATCGATGGATGCGGTCATGCGCAGACCATCCGCGATGGGCTCAAGGGCACAGGTCACATCCCCCACATTCGCCACCTGTTGCGACACCGGACGATCGGCCAGTGCGGCACGGATCACACCGTCAGGCGCACCGGTCATGGGCAGCACGGCATCAAAGGTCAGGGTGACGGGGATGCAGATTTCCTCGCACACACCGATCATCATCTCACCGGCGATCGCCACATCGGCACTGGCGGCATCAATATCAATGACCAGCGGCACGACGACACGATCATAATACCCGATCGCACGCATGCCGTTGCTGCCGAAGACCTCTGGCGTGGGCCAATAGGGGGTAATGCGTGTGATGGCGTCGCTTCCGGTGAATGCGAAAGTTGGCGGGATACCCGCATCACCGGGTGCGCGCCAATAGGTGACCCAACCCGGCGCAAGGGTGATTTCAACCGCTGCGATGTGGCGCCCCGCAGTCTCACGCCAACCGGTCCGCAATTCCACCTGCGCCAGATCCGCATAGGATTGGGCAAACAGTTGGCCGGGAAGCGCCGCAAGGGCGAGGAGGGAAAGCAAGTTCTTGCGCATACCCCCTCATTGGGACAAACCGTGCGCAATGGAAAGTCACGTTTCCGCC
>JBFEQR010000047.1:0-9484 GCA_041549425.1 Yoonia sp.
CTGACTGTCGGGGCGCAAGGGCCGGTTGGCAGATTTCTTTGCGGGCCTTAACCGTCTCTACATGATTTGGCGCTTATAGATTCTGTCGAACCTATTGGGGACAGCGGCCCAGATCCTGCGCATGTGTTCCCCGCTTGATCAAAGGACAGACCACATGAAAATTGGTGTCATCGCAGATGATTTCACAGGGGCATCGGAAATTGCGGCGATCCTGACCGAAGGGGGGCTGCACACTGCGCAGTTCGACGGGGTGCCCGACAGTGATACCGATGCCGATGCTGGCGTTGTCGCGCTCGACATCCGTCACGTCCCCGCGATAGAGGCCATCGCGCAAAGTCTGGCAGCCTGCGCATGGCTGCGCGCACAAGGTGCCACGCAGATCGTTTACAACATCAGCGCGACATTCGACAGCACGGACGAGGGCAATATCGGCCACGTCACGCAGGCTCTGGCGGCCAACCTGCACGCCAATCACGTGCTGGTTTGCCCCGCGATGCCTGCCAACGGGCGCACGGTCTATCAGGGACACCTGTTTGTGCATGACCGCCTGCTCAGTGACAGCGGCATGCAGGATCATTCCGTCACCCCGATGCGCGACCCCGACCTGCGGCGCGTTCTGGGGCGCCAAACGGCGTGGCCCGTCGGGCATATTGATCATGCAACAGTGTGCCAAGGGGGCGATGCGATCCGCGCCGCCTTGCCGGCTGATCCCGCAATGATGATCGTCGACGCCACGACAGCGGCGGATTTGCGCGCGATTGGTGCAGCCGCAAAGGATCATACCCTGCTGACCGGCGGGGCGGGCATCGCATTGGGATTGGCTGCAAACTTTGGTACCGGCACTGGCGGTTCCGTTCAGGGCGAATAGCTGGCCACATCGTTCAAATGATTTGACATCCCTGCGACCCGATCACCCCCGGACCATCGACAGGCCCGATCAGACTGCGTAAACCGCAGTTATGAACACAGCACTTCCAGAACCCGCGATGGCACCCCTTGGTGTGGACGGCATCCTTGTGCGATTTGCCGACCGCCTGTCGGAAGACGCCAATGCGCGCGCACTGGCTTTTCGCGATCAGGTGACGGCGGCAAAGATCACTGGCGTCACCGAGGTGGCTTCGTCCCTTGTATCGGTGCGCGTCGGTTTCGACCCCGAGGTCACAACCCGTGCTGCGGTGCTTGACGCATTGAAAAACGACATCGCGCAGGACCAGATCAGTGATGCCAGCCCCAGACGGCTCTGGCGTATTCCCGCAGCCTTCGGACCGGACCACGCCCCGCAACTGGCCGAAGCGGCAGCGCATGCGGGATTAACCCCGCAAAAGGCCATCGCGGAGCTGACCGGCACGACCTTGCGCGTGATCGCCATCGGATTTGCGCCGGGTCAGCCCTATCTGGGGATGCTGCCACCTGCATGGGATATCCCCCGCCAAACCAGCCTCAGCCAGAACCTGCCGCAAGGCGCGCTGCTGTGTGCGGTGCGGCAACTGATTGTCTGGGCCGCCGACGCGCCCACCGGCTGGCGGCACGTCGGGCAGACGGCATTTCGCGTCTACCGGCCTGAAACGGACGCACCCTTTGCCTTTACCCCGGGTGACGCGGTCCGGTTCGAAGCGGTCTCCGATAGCGATTTCGCCGGTATCGCCGCCAACAGCGACACAAATGGCGGTGCCATCTGCGAGGTGCTGCGCTGATGCCAACGCTGACAATCTCAAAGGCCGGACCCGGCCTGACGGTGCAGGACCTTGGCCGCCCCGGCTGGACGGCACAAGGGCTGTCGACAGGCGGTGCCGTTGATCGTCTGGCCTTGATCGAAGCGGCAGCACTGCTGGGCACCCCCCCGACGCAGGCCGTGATCGAGATGATGGGCATGGGTGGCAGCTTTACGGTTGATGAAGGCACCCGCTTTGCCCTGACCGGCGCGCAGATGGATGCGCAGATCGACGGGGCCGCTGTGGGGCACAACCGCTCCGGCTTCCTGCCAGCGGGCGCGACACTGACCGTGGGAACGGCGCGGCAGGGGGTGTTCGGCTATCTTGCGTTTGCTGGGGGCATCGCGACGCCCC
The DNA here is from genome assembly GCA_041549425.1 of Yoonia sp. Classification (GTDB taxonomy): domain Bacteria; phylum Pseudomonadota; class Alphaproteobacteria; order Rhodobacterales; family Rhodobacteraceae; genus Yoonia. The sequence goes on from JBFEQR010000047.1 coordinate 2,067, forward strand.
CCGTGATGAACAGCCGCGCAACCCACCTGACCGCAGGGATCGGCGCGCGCTTGCAGGCCGGTGATCGCCTGCCCCTTGGCGCTGACGACAACCGCCCGCGCGCGCCCCAAAAGCTGAGCGTGCCACACCGCTTTGGCGGCGGCACCATCCGCATCATGGCTGGCCCGCAAACGGACCTTTTCGACCGGCAGACACGCGATACCTTTGCCGCGACGCCCTTCAAACGCAGCGCACGCGGCAACCGCCAAGGTGTGCGGCTTGACCACGACGGCACCGGTTTCGCCTGCAAGGACGGTCTGAACCTTGTCTCCGATATCATCGTGCCCGGCGATATCCAGATCACGGGCGAAGGCGTGCCCTATATTCTGCTTGCCGAATGCCAGACCATCGGCGGCTATCCCCGTATCGGCACGGTCCTGCCCGCAGATTTGCCCAAGGTCGCGCAAGCCGCACCCGGTGCGCCACTGCGCTTTGTATGGGTGACCACGCAAGAGGCCGACAGCACCACCCGCCCGCTTGCCGCGCAATTGCGCGATCTGGCGGGGCAATGTCAGCCCGTGGTGCGCGATCCCCATGACATTGCAGACCTGCTGGGCTACCAGTTGATCAGCGGCGCAACACGCGGCGACGATCTGGAAAGACCGCAAGATGAAACACAAGATTGATCTGAACGCCGACATGGGCGAAGGCTTTGGCCCATGGCGCATGGGCGATGATGCCGCCCTGCTGGATATCGTGTCCTCGGCCAATATCGCCTGCGGATTTCATGCAGGTGACCCCAACGTGATGCACAAGACCATGGCGCAAGCCGTGGCCAAAGGTGTCGGCATCGGCGCCCACCCCGGTTTTGCCGATCTGCGCGGGTTTGGCCGCCGGAAACTGCCCCTGCCCCATACCGAAATAGCCAATGACGTCGCCTATCAACTGGGTGCGGCACAGGCGATGGCCAAGCGTGCAGGTAGCGCGGTGCGCCATTTGAAACTACACGGTGCCCTGTCAAACATGGCCTCGGTCGATCACGCTCTTGCCCGCGCGTGCTATACCGCAGCGCTCGAAGTGGACCCCGATATCGTCATCATGGTGCTGGCCGCCACCGCAATGGAAGAGGTCGTGCGCGATCTGGGCTGCAACTGGGCAGGCGAAATTTTTGCCGATCGCGCTTATAACGACGACGCCACGCTGGTTGACCGCGCCTTGCCCGGCGCGGTGCTGCATGACGCGGCGGTTGCCGCGCCGCGCATCCTTGACATGCTCAAGGCAGGGGCAATCATCGCGGAAAGCGGCAAGCAGATCCCTTGCCAGATCGACACCATTTGCCTGCATGGCGACACCGAAGGCGCTCTCGCAATGGCCCGTGGTATCCGCCAGCATCTGACCGACGCGGGTATCACAATCGCACCACTTTAAGGACAGATCATGGAACTGAACGCAGATTTTGACCAACGCGTGCTTGTCCATTCGCAGGACATCCCGTGGAAAGCCTCACCCATGCCTGGCGTCGACCGGCGTATGCTTGACCGCATCGGGGACGAGGTCGCGCGCGCAACCTCGATCGTGCGCTACGCCCCGGGTAGCCGGTTTTCCGCACATACCCATACCGGCGGTGAAGAATTCATCGTGCTGGACGGCGTCTTTCAGGATGAACACGGGGATTATCCGGCAGGCACCTATGTGCGCAACCCGCCGACCACCTCGCATACGCCCGGCGCGCGGGACGGCTGCACGATTTTCGTCAAGCTCTGGCAATTCGATCCCGACGACCGCACCCAGTTCCGCAAGGACATGGACGCGGGCACGCCGGTGAATATCCTGCATCGGGACGACCGCGAACTGGTGCGCTTTGTCACGCTGGCAGCAGGCGAGGGCTTTACCGAAACACCCCAAGGCGGGGCCGAGATCCTGATGATTTCGGGACAGGCAACCGAAGGCGGCGACACCCTGTCGACAGGGTCATGGCTGCGCCTGCCGGACGGGGCGGCGATCGACATGGCCGCCGGCGCGCAGGGTGCCACGTTCTGGATCAAGACCGGCCATCTGCCCTTTGCCAAGGCCCCTGCGGTCTAGGCCCGAAACCCCGCGGGAATGGTGTCGCGCCCGTCAAGCACCAGATCGGCCATCACAGCGCCCACTTTGGGCGCCATGCCGAACCCGATCTTGAAGCCGCCGTTGGCGATATACTGGCCCGCACGCGACGGGTGCCAGCCCAAAACAGGGGCACGACTTTTGCTGCGCGGGCGCACACCGGCCCAACGGTCGATCACCGGCGCGCCCTGCAAAATCGGAAAGGCGGCATAGGCCCGCTCCAACACCGCATCAAGCGCGGCGTCCGTCACGAACGGAGCCTCAAAATCACGCTCTGACGTGGACCCCACGGCAACGGTACCGTCACTGTGCGGAATGATATGCAAGGCATCGGCAAACAACTGCGGCTGTCCTGCGGCGTCATATTGCAAAAGCGCCGCCTGCCCTTTGACACCGTTGCCGCCAATCTCCTGTATGCCGGACCAGCCGGTGGCCCAGACGACGGCACCTTCGGCTGTGCCTTGTTTCACCACCTCTCCGCCCAATGCTATCACCGCATCGGCCAGCGCGCGCGTCGCACGGCGGGGATGGATCAGGGCAGACAGGGTATCATGAACCACCAACCCCGTCGGTGACGGCGGCATCCAGCGCGCATCGCCTGCGGGCACGACCTGCCAAGTGGCCAGCCCCTGCCACAACTCTTGCGCTGTTTCAGCCCGCGCACGCGCCAGCGCAACAGCGCGTTCATCCCCCAATGGCTGCAACCGGCCAGAGCGCGTATAGCCCACATCGGCACCCGCCAACTCCGAGACATCACGCCAGAACGCCTCGGCCATGATCAGGCTGTCGAACTGGAACGCCTTCTTTTCGTTCCAGTTTTCCGGCACATGCGGGGCCAAAGCGCCGACCAATCCCCCGCTTGAACCCGCAGCCACACCAGCAGGATCAATGACGCGCACCGCAGCACCCCGTTTTGCACAGGCAAAGGCCACCGACAGGCCAAACACACCTGCCCCCATCACGGTCACATCAATCGTTGCCATTCCGCGCCCTTCCGCCCAAAGATAGCGCCAGACTTAAGGCACAGGACCATGACAGACCAGACTGCAAAACTCGACTGGCGGAATGGCGTGCCGATCGCGGCGGCCTTTGACGACCCTTATTATTCGCTGGAAAACGGGCTGGATGAAACCGCGCATGTCTTTCTGGCTGGCAACGACCTGCCCGCGCGTTTCGGGGGCGACTTTCAGGTGGCCGAACTGGGCTTTGGCACGGGGCTGAACTTTCTGGTGACATGGGCGGCGTGGCGCGATGCCGGTCAACCGGGAACCCTGCGGTTCACATCATTCGAGGCCTTCCCGATGGCCATCGACGACATGGCAGAGGCACTGGCCCATTTCCCGACCCTGCAGCCGCTTGCAAGCGCGTTTCTTGGCGCGCTGGATTTGTCGGGGGGCGAAACCCGCCTTGCGGACGGGCCGATCCTGCATGTGGTGACTGGCGACGCGCGCGAAACCGTCCCCGCGTGGCAGGGACAGGCGGACGCATGGTATCTGGACGGCTTTTCGCCCGCCAAGAACCCCCAACTGTGGGAACCCGCATTGCTCAAGGCAGTGGGCACCCACACCAAAGCAGGCGGCACTGCGGCCACCTACAGTGCCGCGGGCCATATCAGGCGGGCGCTGCAAGAGGCCGGATTTGAGGTGACCCGCACCGCAGGATACGGGCGCAAACGCCATATGACACGTGCAAGGATGCCCGATGCAGAATAACCAGCGCCTTGGCATCCTGCTGATGATCGCCACCACCTTCATATTTGCAGTGCAGGACGGGATCTCGCGGCATCTGGCGGGAAACTACAACGTGATCATGATCGTGATGATCCGCTACTGGTTCTTTGCGGCCTTTGTGATCGCCATCGCCACGCGGCAATCGGGGTCAATCCGCGCGGCAGCGGCCACCAGACAACCGCTTTTGCAGATCACGCGCGGCACGCTTCTGGCGCTCGAGATTTGCGTGATGGTCAGCGCCTTCGTCTTGCTGGGCCTTGTGGAAAGCCACGCGGTCTTTGCCTGCTATCCGCTGCTGATCGCGGCGCTGTCGGGTCCCGTGCTTGGCGAACAGGTGGGGTGGCGGCGCTGGACAGCCATCGGGATCGGCTTTGTCGGCGTCTTGGTGATCCTGCAACCGGGGTACACCGTTTTTGCACCCGCGGCCGTGGTGCCGCTGGCCTCTGCGCTGATGTTCGCGCTTTATGGGCTGCTGACCCGCTATGCGGCGCGCAAGGACAGCACCGCGACCTCTTTTTTCTGGACCGGCACATCCGGTGGTGTGGTGATGACGGTGGCGGGCATCTGGTTTTGGGAACCGATGACAGCAACCGATTGGCAGTGGATGGCGACGCTTTGCGTGACAGGTGCGATGGGCCACTGGCTCCTGATCAAAACCTACGAAGTCGCCGAGGCAAGCGCGGTCCAGCCCTTTGCCTATCTGCAACTTGTTTTCGCCAGCGCGATCGGCATTTTCCTGCTGGGCGAAACCCTGCGCCCGAACGTGGCGATTGGCGCGGCCATTGTTGTTGGCGCGGGCATTTTCACACTCTGGCGGGCGCGCAAGGCGACCTAGGGGCGTGTCACCGGCCTGACTTGGGCCGGCACGGTGGCGGCGGCGGCAGGACGGGCGACAGGGCGCACCAACGGCTTTTTGCCCAGCAATAGATCGGTAAAGCGCAGCGCACCGGTCACACCGCTCAAGCGGGCCTCATAGATCGGGATGCTTTCGGTGACGCGCATGACGTAATTGCGGGTCTCGCGAAACGGGATGTGCTCGATCCAGTCGACGACATCCATTTCACGCAAGCGCGGATCGCCGCGTTCATCCATCCAGCGTTTGGGGCGGCTGGGCCCCGCGTTATAACCTGCCGCAATCATCACCGGCGTGGGGCCGAATTCCCCCTGCAGATAGGCCAGATAGGCCGCCCCCAAAGTGGCGTTATATTCCCAATCGCTGGTCAGGCGCACCTTGGAATAGGACAGACCCAGATTACCCGCCACCTCTTGCGCCGTGGCGGGCATAACCTGCATCAGACCCAGCGCACCTACAGGACTGCCGATACCGATGTTGAATTCGCTTTCGCGGCGGGCAATCGACAGCGCAAGCGCGGCATCCACAGGCAGGTCCATGTCCGCCAGATCATGCAGCGGAAAATAGATTTCAGGGATCACGATGCCACGCGTCACAGCCGTTTTCGCCAGCAAAAGCGTGTAATATTCCTCGTCAATCGCGCTCAGATAAGCCCCCAAAGCGGCAAGGCCGTCCGCATCCAGCGTGCGCCCAAGCGCGGCAAAGAACGTCACCGCAGCACCGCGTTCCCCACCGGCAAGCAGGATCAGCGCCGCCCGTACAACTTCGTCGTCGAACACGGGCGCACCGTCCCACGTGATCGCTTCACCCGCCAAAGCCGGATCAAGCGGGCGCCCGATTTTTTCGGACGCAAGCAGGCCATAAAACCCTGTTTGATGCTCTGCCGCCGCACCGTAGGCGGTTGTGGCCTGATCGATATCGCCTTTCACCTCATAGGTGCGCCCGATCCAATAGTGCATCCGCCCCAGCGAAATCGGACTGCTGGACACACGCAGTCCGTTCTGGAAATGCGCCAACGCCTGCGCAGGATCACCCAGATAGGTCAGGGCGATATATCCCGAAAGCCACTCCAGATCCGCGTAGGACGACCCGTCGGTCAGGTAATGGCGCGAGGCCAGCGCATAGGCCTGCGCGGCGCGGCCTTCGCGCATTTCCCAGCGCGCCAGCACCCGCCGCCATCCCGACCAGCGCAACGGCTCACCCAAGGCCGCGCGGCTTGTTGAACGGTCCAGCAGCATTGCAACGGCCTGCGTGCGTTCGCCCCTCTGGGCAAGCCACGAATAACGGTCATAGGCAAGGCCCACATCCTGTTGCAGTGCTGCGGGCACGGCTGCCACCCGCTTGCGCAGATCATCCGCGCGGGTCAGATAGCCCAGCCGCGCAGAGATCAGCGCGCGCTGGTCGTCAGGCAAAAGCGGCAACATACGCGCGGCCTCTTCACGGCGTGACCGCCACAGCAGTTCATCCGTGCGCGCCGCATGATAAGGCGTCAGAACATCGCCAAAGGCGGCGATCATCGCGTCGTGGCCCTCTTCGGTCAGGCGCAGGTTGATCCATGCATCCCGCAGGGCACTGCGGGCGTCGTCGATGCGGCCAGAGATCATCAGCGCCTCTGCCAGCCGCACGGCACCTATGCCGGTCCGGGGCGGGGTGTCGGCAAACCACGCGATCACATCGGCGGGCGGGTGGCCTTTGTCGATCACCTCTTCGGCGGCACCGCGCAACTGGTCAATGCCGGGCCAGTCCGCATGTGTCGCCACAAATTCACGGTATTCCGCAAACGTCGCGTCGCCCGCCCGCAAGCGCAGCCATGTCACAACATCCCCCGTCAGCGGATCGGCCTCACGCGCCAGCGCATAGGCCACATCCCAACCATCACCTGCCGCCGCCACAGCAGTGACCGCCTTGGGATCGACAGCTTGCGCATGGGCAATGGCCGGTGTCATCGCCAACAGCATCATCGTCACAAGATTACGCATCGTTCTGCCTGCCCTTTTTGTCTGCAAACAAGGTAACGGGCGCTGCAATGATGGCAACTCACAAACGCGGCAATCGGCGGAATGTCGTGCCTTGGGCCTGCAATCAAGGGCTTGTAGGATTTGCGTGCAGGGCCTAGTGTCCGCGCGATTTTATCCGGCCCAGAAAGCCACCAACAAAAAGGAAGCGTGTCATGTTTCAGGGATCACTCCCCGCCCTCGTCACGCCGTTTGCGGACGGCAAAGTGGACGTGGATGCGCTCAAAAAACTTGTGAACTGGCATGTGGAACAGGGCAGCCACGGGCTTGTGCCTGTGGGGACAACCGGCGAAAGCCCGACCCTGACCCATTCAGAGCATGACATGGTCGTCGAAATCGTCGTGGCCGAGGCCGCAGGGCGTATCCCCGTGATTGCCGGTGCGGGCTCCAACAACACAGCCGAAACCGTGCGCCTTGTGAAAGCCGCCAAAACGGCGGGGGCGGATGCGGCGCTGGTCGTGACACCCTATTACAACAAGCCCACACAGGCAGGTCTGATCGCGCATTTCACTGCCGCCGCCGACTGCGGGCTGCCGATTGTGATTTATAACATCCCGCCACGCTCGGTGGTGGATATGACACCTGACACAATGGCGGAACTGGCCAGGCACGAGATGATTATCGGCGTGAAGGACGCCACCGCCGATCTGTCGCGCGTACCGGCAACACGGATGCGGTGCGGTGCCGATTTCCTTCAGTTGTCAGGCGAAGATGCGACCGCTTTGGGCTTTAACGCGC
>JBFEQR010000048.1:0-9388 GCA_041549425.1 Yoonia sp.
GCAGCGCAAGGTCGATGCCGATATCTCGACGCTGCGTCTGGCATTCTGCGGCTCGGCCCCCTTGCCGCTGGAATTGTACCGCCGTTTCGAAGAGGCCGCAGGCGTGACCATCTGCGAAGGCTACGGGCTGACCGAAGCCACATGTCTGGTGTCGATCAACCCGCCTTCGGGTGAAAAGCGGGTTGGCTCGATTGGGGTGCCTTTCCCCTATACGGACGTTAAAATCATGTGCGCTGACACTCACGTGGAGCTGGGCATTGATCAGATCGGCGAAATCTGTGTGGCGAACCCCGGGGTTTCCGGCGGGAACACCTATACCGAAGCGGCCAAGAACGCGGACCTGTTCTATCCTGACGCCTCAGGCCAGCCAAAGTATCTGCGCACCGGTGATCTGGGGCGCAAGGACGCCGACGGCTATCTGTGGATTACGGGGCGCGCCAAGGATCTGATCATTCGCGGCGGGCATAACATCGATCCTGCCGAAATCGAAGAGGCGCTGGCAGGGCATGACGCCGTGGCCTTTGCCGGTGCCATCGGCCAGCCTGATCAGCACGCAGGCGAGGTGCCTGCAGTCTATGTTGAACTGGTCGAAGGGGCCGACGTGACCGAAGCGGAACTGCTGGCTTATGCCAAAGAGCATATTCACGAGCGCGCCGCACATCCCAAACATCTGGAGGTGCTGGACGAATTGCCAAAAACCGCTGTTGGCAAGATCTTCAAGCCTGATCTGCGCAAGCGGGCGATCACGCGGGTCTACAACGCAGCACTTGCCGGAATCGCGGCAGAAGTCAGCGAAGTCACCGAGGACAAAAAGCGCGGTCTGGTTGCACATATCCGCAAAACCGGCACTGTGACATCTGATGAAATCGGGGACGCGCTGAACGCTTACACTATTCCATGGGATGAAGCGCGCTAGGTCTGTCCTCAAGCACAGCAAAAGAGGATCACTGCGATGACAAAACTAGCATTCTTGGGCCTTGGGGTCATGGGATATCCCATGGCGGGTCACCTTAAATCGGCAGGGCACGACGTCACGGTTTACAACCGGACGACGGCCAAGGCTGAAAAATGGGTGGGCGAACACGCAGGCAGCATGGGGACGACGCCGTTCGAAGCGGCGAAGGGTGCCGACATGGTCATGGCCTGTGTAGGCAACGACGATGATTTGCGGTCGGTTTGTCTTGGCCCTGACGGGGCGTTCGCCGCGATGGCGGAAGGGTCGATCTTTGTTGATCACACGACTGTGTCGGCGGCTGTCACGCGCGAATTGCACGATGCGGCGGCCGAAAAAGGTATCGCCTTTGTCGATGCGCCGGTATCCGGCGGGCAGGCTGGCGCGGAAAATGGCGCACTGTCGATCATGTGCGGCGGGGCCGAAGACAGCTATGCCAAGGCCGAAGCCGTGATCGGGGCCTATGCCAAACTCTGCCGCCGGATTGGTGAAAGTGGTGCGGGGCAAATGACCAAGATGTGCAACCAGATTGCGATTGCCGGTCTGGTGCAGGGGCTTTCGGAAGCATTGCACTTTGCCCAGAAGGCCGGACTAGACGGGCGCGCCGTGGTCGAGGTGATCAGTCAGGGTGCCGCTGGCAGCTGGCAGATGTCGAACCGCTACGAAACCATGCTTGACGATCATTTTGACCACGGGTTCGCTGTGGACTGGATGCGCAAGGACCTTGGCATTTGCCTTGATGCTGCTGACGAAAACGGGGCCAGCCTGCCTGTGACGGCGCTGGTGGATCAGTTCTACAAGGACGTGCAAAAGCTAGGTGGCGGGCGTTGGGATACGTCGGCATTGCTCAAAAGGTTGCAGGCGATGGGCTGAAGGCGGGGCGGGGGTATGCTGCCCCCGCCGCCATGCCCACGCTTTTACTAGAAAAGCGTGATATCCGGCGCTTGCCGGACAGGGCGCGCGATGCGGGTTTCGTCGGGCATGTCGCCTGCGACCTGCATTTGCCGCGCCGCACCCGTTGTGGGGATGAACTGGACCCTGCGGGCCTTGTCGCCGCCCAGACTACTTGACACTTCGGGGATGCCTTCCTTTTCCAGAAATTCCTGCGCAAAGGCGGCATTCTTGGTGCCTATGCCGCCGGAATGGTCGGTCATGCGTGCCCCGCCAAACAGTTTGGCCTGCAAATTGGCGCGTTCCGCCCCCGCACCCAGCATGCGGTTGATCAACAGCTCCATTGCATTCACGCCGTATTTGAGATCGTCACTTTGCCCCTCTGCCACCGTGGCCAGCAGAAAGTGGTTCATCCCGCCAACCGCATTGCGCGGATCAAACAGGCAGACAGCCACGCAGGACCCCAGAACGGTCGTCATCACGGCCTCGGGATCGGTCGATACGGCATAGTCACCTTGAACGATGGTGATTGTCTTTGTGCCCCACGTCATATGCGTGCCTTGCGTTGGGCAGTGCGCAACAGCGCGGGGCCAATCGCGTCAATCCCGAGAACGTCTACGGCGGCACCCATTTCTGTGGCAATGCGGGGCATGCCGTAGACGACGCTGGTTGCTTTGTCCTGCGTGATCGTATGTGCGCCCGCATCGCGCAGCGCCAACAGGCCGCGTGCGCCATCCTGTCCCATGCCTGTCAACAATGCAGCAGTGACATGTCGTCGAAAGCCGATGGCCGAACGAAACAGCACATCGATTGACGGGCGATGGCCAGAGATTGCGGGACCTTCAACAAGGGCCAGTCTCGGCTCTCCCCGCTCGGAAAGTGTCAGATGCCTTGTATCACTTGGCGGAAGATAGACGTGTCCCGCCGCAAGTGCGGCACCATGTTCTGCCGGCTGAACCACAGCCTCTGTGACGCTATCCAGCAGTCTGATCAGGCTCTTGGCGAACTGCCCGCCAGTATGCTGGACGATCACCGTAGGTGGGGTAGCGCGCGAAAAATGTCTCAAGACCCTGGCAAGGGCATCCACCCCCCCTGTGGAAGCGCCGATCAACAAGATATGGCTGGGATCAAAATGGGCTACCGAAGGCTTTGGCGGGTCAGGAGGCCGCGCTTTGGGTGCGGTGGGCACGGACCCTGCAACAGCTCCCTGCAAGGACACGTCTGATATTCGAGGGTCAAAGACCACATGGCGGATAAGGGGTGCGGATACCAGTTCGGTCGATCCTTGCGCCCACAAGACACACCCGACGCCCAGGATTTTCACAAGTGCCGCGACCAGATCGAATTCGGCGCGCGACGCCAACTCCTGCGCGACGAAAAAGACATCAGGCTCCCGGTGCTCTATCTCGTTATAGGCCTGTGTCAGATTGTCTGTGCACAGCAATTTTGCATCAGGAAATGCGGCCTTGACGACAACGCGCATCCGCATCAGCTCTGCATCAGTCTGATGGCAAAGCAGAATATGCAGTGTCGTCGAAGTGGAATCCATTAGGGTCATTTTGCTTTGGTTGGGCAATGGCACGGCTCGGCCAACGTGTTTGGCGGTATTTCAGGGGTATGGACCGCCGATGTGGGGAGGCCGTGGTTCGTGCGGGGTTCTGGACGTGCCCGATGGTATGAAAGTTTCGTCATCGACCGCATCAAGGCATCATTTGCACAGCTTTGCCGGTCAAGGCAGACCCGTTGAAAAGGGGGCGATATTTATTTGCGAGCCTGCTTCGCCCGACGGACACAGCCAAGACTACAGATTGCAATAGTCGGGATGGTGATTGGTCAGTCAAAGAGATCAATCTCCTGTGGTCCATTTTTCAACGCGCTCGCGGTGCTATTGCTTTCACCGTGAGCAATGAGATTGCGCAGTTTTTCAAGGCGAATGGGGGCAATGATGTCTTGCGTGGCTAGTTGCGATTCTTTCGCGGTGTTTGCAGCAAGGCGGGTGATCAGATCGCGAAACTCAGCGATCGTCTGAGTAATCAGATCGATGTCCTGATGCAGGGCCGGCTTGTCCAGCAACCCGGTCTGCTGATCTTCACCGTCAAAAATGGCGTCCTCGAGATGGTGCACACGACGCGCCAACTCTGCCATCCCGGTGGCGGCATTCGACAGAATGGTGGATACATCCAGGGTTGGCGCAAAGTCCTCTGCGGGCGTGGGCTTCATAGTTTTCCGACCACGCTTTCGATGCACTTTTGCAGACTGGCGGTGGAAAACGGCTTTTTGATGATATTGTTCAGGCCCAGCGCCTTGCCTTTCGCGACGATGTCGGGCGTGGGGCTGCCAGTGACCAAGATGAAGCCGATCCGTGCCGTCGACTTGTTCTGTCGCAGCGCCTGAAGCAACTGCAAACCATCCATGCCCGGCATATTGTAGTCCGACAAGACAAGATGCATGGGGTCGTTGAGCAGTTTCTGCAATGCGGCTTGGCCATCGTTCTCGGCCTGATTTTTCCAGATACCGATTTCTTCGATGGCCTGCACGAGCAGGCCACGGCTGACACCCATGTCATCGACGATCATTACTCTCAAAGAGGACTTTAAGCTCATGTTCTCAGGATACCTTTTCTACATCAATCGCCGTGCTATGCGTGAGTTGCTGTTTTGCGTAGGTTGTGATCCCGACGCTGGTGAGGGACCGTTCGGCGGGACCGCTTAGTCTTTCGGAATGACCGATCATGAGATATCCGCCAGGCTTTAACATCTTGGCAAAGCGGTCCCATAGTCGGGCTTGTGTTTGTTTGTCGAAATAGATTGCTGCGTTGCGACAAAAAATCACGTCGAACTGGCGCTGCATCGGCCACTCCGAGATCAAATTCAGCTCCGCAAAGGAAATCAGGCTGCGGAGTGCCTCTGTCATCTCGATCTCGCCGGGAGCACTGGCGGAAGCCAGCATCTCGGCGCGGAACGGCTCCGGAATCGCCTGTAGCTGTTCCGCCGGGTAGCGCGCGGACTTCGCTTTCTTGATCATGTTGGGATCAATATCCGTTGCGAGAATGCGCACATCATAATGTCCCAGTTTTGGGGTAACTGACATCAGCGTTGCCGCAATGCAAAACGCCTCTTGCCCCGCTGAGCAGGCAGCGGACCAAATTCTGATTTTTTCTCCGGCTTCGGCGCGCTTGACAAGGTCTGGCGCAATCTCGGTTGCGAGATAATCGAAGTGGTGTTTCTCGCGGAAGAAATGGGTCACATTCGTTGTGAGTGAGGTTAGCAGATGCGCAATTTCTTCTTCATCAGCGTCGTCCTGCAGATAAGCCCAATAGTCTGAAAAGCGGTTCAATCCCAAAATTCTAAGCCGTTTTGAAATGCGCGAGTAAACCAGCGGTTTCTTCGATGGTTGCAGGTCCAAACCGAAACGTTTTTTCGCAAAATCTGCGATCAGACGGAAGTCGCTATCAGAAAACGCATACTCCTGACTGCGGTCAACTGCAGAAGCTGCGGTCATAATACGGCCTCCAAAGGGCCATCCGAAGGCATCAAGGCGTTCAGGTTGATGATTTTGATCATATCATCCTTACTGGGAATAATCCCGCCAACCGCCCTGCTTGTGGTGTCCTCGGGCGCGCGCGGGGTTTCTTTTACTTCGCTAGCCTCAACGCCCAGAATTTCCGACACGGATTCAACCAGAAGACCGACAGTCTTGTCTGCGATGGCAGCAATAATAATCACGTGTCTTTCTGATGGCTCGATTGCTGAGAAGCCCAGTTTTGCAGCCAAATCGATGATCGGGATCACAGCCCCCCTGAGATTGATCACACCCAAGACATATTGGGGAGAGTGTGGAAGGATCGTGACCGGTGACCACCGACGGATTTCGCGGATTTGCGTGATTTCGATGCAGAAACTCTGTCCGCCCGCGACAAGATTGACATATTCTCTTTTTCCGCCGCCCGTGGTTTCAGGCTTGTCTGACATGCGCTGCCTCCTCGATTGCATGCGGGCTTTGAAGCGCTGTAATGTTGGCGCCGGCTGTGACGTATTCGGGATCGACGATGAGCGCGATTTTTCCATCGCCAAGGATCGTTGCACCAGAGACCCCGGGGATCGCGCCGTAGTTCCCGATCATGCTTTTGACCACCACCTGCCGTTGATCGAAAATCTCGTCGACCGCCAAGGCACATTGTGCGACAGTTTCGGAGTGCACCAAAAGCAGGACTCTTTGGGACAAATCTCTGTTTGGCGGACCATTTCCCAAGCGGTGAGCGAGATCGACGATGGGCACATACTCGCCCCTGATCCGCAACAAATCATTATGAGGGCCGATCTTGGCGAGGTCGGCAGCTTGCGGGCGGATCGTTTCAAGGATGCTGGCAATCGGGACGACCATCGTTTGGTTATTCACATTGATGACCATCCCATCCATCACAGCCAGCGTCAGTGGCAGCGTGATCGAAAAGGTCGTGCCTTCACCAGTGACACTGCTGATCGCGATCTTTCCACCCAGTTCTGTAATGGCTGTCTTCACGACGTCCATGCCGACCCCGCGACCGGAAAGATTGGTGACAGTCGACGCGGTCGAGAAACCGGGGGCAAAGAGCAATTGGTCGATTTCAGCCTCGGAGAGCGGCGCATCCGCGTTGATCAGACCTTTATTTGCCGCGATTTCCTTGATCCTTTCGCGATTGAGCCCCGCACCGTCGTCGACGATTTGAATGACGATGCTGCCGGAACTCTGGCTGGCGCGCAGCGTCAGTGTACCTTTGGCGGGCTTTTGGGTTTCTGCGCGTTTCTCGGGGCTTTCGATGCCATGGTCGATTGCGTTCCGGATCATGTGGGTCAAAGGATCGGCAAGCCGCTCGACAACGATTTTATCCACCTCGGTCGCTTCGCCTTCTGTTGTGATAATGACGTCTTTTCCCGTTGTGTCCGCCGCCTCGCGTGCAATCCGGAGCATGCGTTGGAATAGTGGTTTCACAGGTTGCGCGCGGATTGCCATCACACCTTCCTGAATTTCGCGGGCCAGCAGTTTGTAGTCATCCAGATCGGAAAAAATGTCTGAAGAGGACGGGAGGCCAGCCTCTTCGATGCGCTGCGAAATCACCGACTGATTGATAATCAATTCGCCCACGGCATTGATCAGCCGGTCAACACGTTCCGGATCAACGCGCAGTGTCGATCCGGACTTCTTGGCGGCGCGTTCCTGTTTTTCGGCTTTTGCCGGCGCGGCTTTTGCGACGGCAGGCGCCTCAGGTTCCGGCTCAACCATCGAAGTTTCAGCCTGCCCAAGATCGTCCGCAATCTGCGGTATGCCCACAGGCTCGACCTGTTCTGGTTCAAGTTCATGGACTTCAAACGCACAAAGGTCCTCCACAAATTCAAATACTTCGCGGATGCGCAGGTCGTTCAACTGGTCAGGGACCTCGACTGTCCAGCGCAGATATCCTGCGGCGCAGTCAAAGGCGGCAAGACTGTCAGGTAACAAATGATCGTCGCAGCTCACGCTAGTCGGTCCGAGTTCCCGAAGGGCGCGCAAGATCAATAGGGGATCGTTGCCGCTGGCATAGAATTCGGCGCCGGGCTGGAACTGGACCACATAAGTTGCGCCCGTCGCGGGGCCGTCAAAATCCAGCGACAGCGCTTCGAACGTGAATTCCGCTTCTTCGGCGGTCTCTTCGCCAAGAAAGCCCTGCAAGTCGTCCAGAACGGGATCTACCTTATCGCGGTCGGCAGGCACATCGTCGCGCGCATTGTCGACAAGATCCGACAGGATGTCGCCCGCCCGCTGCAGGACGCGCAGCAGCTCTGTATCTGGGGCAAGGCGGCCTGCGCGCAAGGCGTCAAGCACCGTTTCGAATTTATGGGCAAACCCGACAAGTTCCTCCATCGAAAATGCACCAGCGGCCCCTTTGATCGAATGGACCGCACGAAAGACGGCGTTGACGGTTTCATCGTCGGTCTGCCCGTCGCACATGTCCGACAGGCCTTCGGTCAAGGCCGCCAGCAGGTCGTCGCATTCCTCGAAAAATGCATCCAGAATTGCACTGTCGGTAATCATCCTATGTCCCCGTCAGCCGTTTGATCACCGCCACAAGCGCCTGATCATCGAAAGGTTTGACGATCCAACCGGTCGCCCCCGCCTTGCGCGCACGTTCCTTCAGCGCGGCACCGCTTTCCGTGGTCAGCACCAAAACCGGCACACCACGGTTCACGTCGCCCTGACGGATATCATCAATCACGCCAAAGCCGTCCTTTTTGGGCATGTTCACGTCCGTGATCACCAGATCAGCCTGCATCTGTTGGAATTTCTCAACGCCATCGACGCCGTCAACGGCTGTTGTGACGGCAAAACCCGCCTTTTCCAGTGCAATGGTCAAAAGCGTGCGGATGGTTCGGGAATCGTCAATCGCAAGGATATGAGTGGTCATGTCTCGCCCCCTTGTTGATCCAACAGCGCTAACAGCCCGAGAGTATTCAGCGCGGCGCGCAGCCCATCGGACGGGGCGTCGATAACCAATGTTGCGCCACCACCAGCGCGGATCTTTTGGTGTGCTGCGATCACTTGCGCGGCCAATCCGCCGAATTTCGCGGTTTGTGCCGCATCAAGCTGCACAGGGCGGTCGGCAGCATCGCGCAGGAACTGGTCAAGTGCGACGCAGTCTTCCACGCGCATGTTTTCGGGCAATTGATATGTTGCGGGTTCTACTGTCATGCCTGCAATGATCCATCCAAAACTACCGGTGCTAAGGCCACGGTATGGGCGGCGGGCTCTTAATTTCACGTAAACGCGGGCAAGGTTTTTTTGCCCGCTCACACCCCGCCCGCGACGGGCGCGCGCGAATCGATCTTTTCTTTCCGCCGCCCTTGGTTATCGTCAGCCCAAAGGCGGATGCGCCCAGAACCTGAACGGGAGATGTGACAATGGTTGCAGCGATCAATCGCCTTGGTGTCGATATCGGCGGGACTTTCACCGATGTGGTGCTTGAGGTCGCAGGCGAAAGCTTTTCCACCAAGGTCCTGACAACCTATGCCGCCCCCGAAGACGCAATCGTCGCGGGTATGCAGCAGGTCTGCGCAAAGGCAGGCATCACCCCGTCGGACATCGGCCAGATCATCCACGGCACCACACTTGCGACCAATGCGTTGATTGCGCGTCAGGGGGCCAAGACCGCCCTGATCACGACGCAGGGCTTTCGCGACGTCATCGAGATGCGCACGGAATCGCGGTTTGAGCAATATGACCTGAACCTGAACCTGCCAGAGCCGCTTTTGCCGCGCCAGATGCGCTTTACGGTCAATGAAAGGGTCGATGCAAAGGGGCAGGTCCTGATCGATCTGGATATGCAAGAGGTGCATGGCGTCATCGACCAGATCGCCGCCGCCGGTTTCGAAAGCGTGGCGGTGGGGCTTTTGCATTCCTACCTGAACCCCAAGCACGAACAGGCGATCCGTGATGCGCTTGTTGCGCGGTTGCCGGATGTGGCTGTTTCGATCTCTTCAGAGGTGTCGCCGCAGATGCGCGAATACGAACGTTTCAACACGGTCGTGGTCA
>JBFEQR010000049.1:0-9364 GCA_041549425.1 Yoonia sp.
ACTTCCTTCGAGCCTGTCGGACAGAAATCCAATCGGGTAGCTGTCCCATGATGCGATATCCAGATCGGCCCCGACCTGCCAGTGATCAAAGGTGGTGATCCGGCCCATATAGTTGTGGATCAGGGGTGCTGCGGTGTGTTTGCGCAACTCATCCGCCTGCACTTTGTTGAAGGCCACGACCTGATCGGAACTATAGCGCCGGAAGGCAACTAGATGGGGGTGGTTGGGTTCGGTCACGGTCAGATTGGGAAGGTCGATCTGGTCGAATGTGTCGTACTCCATTGACCAGAACACGTTTCCCCATGCGCGGTTCAGCGCGTCCGTGGACTGATAGCGCTGCGCCAGCCAGTCCTGAAACCCTTTGCGGGCGGCATCGGAATAGCTCAGCGTTGTGTCGTGGCAGTCGTATTCGTTGTCGATCTGCCATGCCGCGATATGCGGGTTCTGGCCATAGCGTTCCCCCATCAGGCGCGCGATGCGGCGGCATTCGTCGCGATAACCCAGGTGGCTGAAATCGTAGTGCCTGCGTGATCCGAATTTGCGGGGCTGCCCTGCGGCATCGACTGCCAGCATGTCGGGGTGTTTGTCGATCATCCAGCGCGGCGGGGTTGCGGTGGGCGTGCCAAGGATGATTTTCAGTCCGGCATCGCCCAAGACATCAATGGCCCGATCCAACCAATCCCAAGTCAGCTTGCCCGGGGCGGGTTCCATCCGGCTCCAGCCGAATTCACCGATGCGCACCCACGTCAGGCCGGTGGCGACCATTCGGGCCGCGTCGGTTGCCCATTGGTCCTCTGGCCAATGTTCGGGATAATAACAGACGCCAAGTGCGCGTTTCATAGGGCTGGACCTTTGAGTTTTTTGCCAAGATGAAGAAGGAGCCTTGCGTTAAAGGATCACGCGGTGTTCTGCTTGGCCAGTGTGATTGGTCTGTGTGGCGAAGGTTTTTCCCTCATCGGGGCCAGTCAAACCCACGGCGGCGCTGGTGCAAAAAAGAGTGCGCATTTCATCACCGCCAAAGGCCGGACAGGTGGTCTGACATGCCGCAAGACTGTAGCTCTCGATGAATGTACCATCAGGCCGGTAGCCCGCCACCCGTCCAGCACCCCATTGCGCATTCCACAGGTTGCCTGCGGCATCGACAACGGCCCCGTCCGGTCGGAAATCCGTCCCTTGCAGATCGATATGCAGCTCTGGTGTCCCCTCGGGCCACCCGTCTGCATCCAGGGCGACGCGCATGATCTTTTGGGTTGGCGTATCGGTGAAATAGGCCGTCTTGCCGTCGGGCGAAAAGCAGATCGCGTTCGAGATGGTGACCGGCGCAAAAAGCTGGCGGAGCGTACCTTTGTAGTAGCGGTAGATGGCCCCTGCGCCATCCTCGGCGTCGATCCCCATCGTGCCGATCCAGAACCCGCCCTGCGGGTCTGCGCGTCCGTCGTTTGACCGCGTGACGGCATTATCGGCCTCAAGCGGGCAGACGACATCATGTGTCCCTGTTGAAATTGTGAAGCGGTGCAAAGCCGTGGCGGAGGCGATCAGAAGCGTATCCTCGTCAACCCAGCCCGCAGCGCTGACGTAGGTGTCGAATTGCCAGTGCTCCCCTTTGGTGTGCAGCCGTTTGCCCAGAATATCGAACCAGAACAGTTGTTTGCGCACGGGATGCCAGAGTGCCCCCTCGCCAAGGGCGCATTGTATGTCGTCGTAGATCATGCCACCGCCGCATCATAGGCAGCGACCATGTCGCGCGCCCGCGCGGCAACCTCGGCCACCGAAAGCCCCGGTTTGTAGAGGGCGGACCCGATGCCGAAGCCATCAGCGCTTGCCGCGATCCATTCAGCAAAATTATCGGCCCCCGCGCCACCGACGGCATAGACCTGCGTGCCTTTGGGCAGAATGGCGCGGATGGCCTTGATGCCCTCGGGACCCAGCAGGCTGGCGGGAAAGATCTTCAGACCGTCTGCGCCCGCTTTCAGGGCGGCAAAGCATTCGGTTGGCGTCATCACGCCGGGCCAGCTTTGCATGCCTGCGGTCTTGGTGGCGACGATCACGCGCTGGTCGCAATTGGGCGACACGATCAGCTTGCCTCCCGCCTGCGCGACACGGCCGACGTCTTCGACCGACAGGACCGTGCCCGCCCCGATCAGGGCCTGCGATCCATGCGCATCGGCCATCGCCTTGATACTGTCAAACGGATCGGGAGAGTTGAGCGGCACTTCGATTTTGGTGATGCCGGCATCAATCAGGGCGGCGGCCATCGGTGCGGCCTCTGGCGGGGTCAACCCGCGCAGAATGGCGATCAGGGGTCTGTCCATCGTCTATCCTTTCAATCGTTGGTAGGCCGCAGTCAGGCCTGCCAGCGTGACGGCTGTGGCGTTCACCTGCGTGGCGGGGGCCGCCTGTGCCGCCAATGCATCCACATAAAGTTTTGACAGCGCGCCATCGCCAACCACCGCAATTTGCTGGCCCAGCCAATAGGGTTTGGCACCCGCCAGTTCCGCCCCGATCAGCAGGCCTGACAGCCGCGCACGCGCGCTGTCGCCTTGCAGATCGTGCAGCAGGCTTTCTGCGCGCAACGAAAAAAGCCGCGCGGCCAGCCGTTCCGGCCGTGCCATGGCGGTTGCGACACCGTCTGCAAAGGCTGCGTCGTCCCAGCCTTCAGCCGCGATCGAGTGGCGCAGCACCGTTTGTGTCGCAATCGTGTTGAACAACTCGCCGGTCATGAAGGTTTGAAAGCTGACAACCTCATCGGCACTCACGTGCACCCATTTGGTGTGTGTGCCCGGTAGGCAGATCACGCCGTCCCAGTTCTTGTTGCGCGCCAGAAAGCCGCTGATCTGGGTCTCTTCGCCGCGCATAACGTCGGCAGGGTCGGCTTGCATGATACCAGGGATCACGTGCACGGTCAGGTCAGAGTGCGTGGTGGGGGCGCGCACCAAACCTTGCGGCAGGGTCGGGCAGGGTACCTTGGCATAGGGTGCTTCGACCCAGCCCTGACGTGAGCCGACCATACCACAGGCAACAACGGTTGTCGCACCGCCCAGCCAATCGCCGATCACGTCCAGAAGGGCGGGTTCAAAACCGTCACGGGCAAGCTTGCCCATGCCCTGATCCGATCTGGCCTCGGCCAGCACGGTGCCGGATGATGACATCGCCCATGCCCGCATGTTGCTGGTGCCCCAGTCAACGGCGATCCAGTCTGCCTTGATGCGTGCATCTCTCGTCATAGTTTTGTGCCCTCTAGCACCCACATGCGTTCCGGAAACGACCACGGCAGCGTTAAGCCATGCCGCATCAGATAGGTGCCTGATACCTCAATGGCCCCCGACTTCAATGTGGTGGTCCCGCGTGACAGGTGGTGTAGTGCATTGCGGTTGATCAGGTCGATCCGGTAGGTCCCCTGCGGATCAAGTCCGGTCAGCCGCAAGGGGCGGGGGGCAATCTGTGCGCTGGTCGCCGCTTTTCCTGCAAAGACGACAAAGCGGTCCTTGGTGCGCGCCAGTTGTTGTTCGGCAATCACCGCAGGATCGGCACTGTCAAGGCGCAGGATATCCGCACTTTGCATCCAGTAGCGGTTCTGTTTCCACCAGCTTGTGACTTCGGTCAGTACGGCCGTTTCGCGTGCGTCCAACTCGCGCGGGTCCATCTCGAAGCCCATGTGGCGCTGGGCGGCGACCCATGCGCGGAAAGAGATATCAAGTTGGCGGCCTGATGTGTGGCAGTGGCGCGGGCCGACATGGCTGCCCGTCACCGACAACGGCAGGAATAGGGCTGCGTCATGCTGGATGCGCAGCCGTTCCAGCGCGTCGTTGCTGTCGGAGAGCCAGACCCGTTGGGTGCGTTGCATGATGCCAAAGTCGATGCGCCCTCCGCCAGAGGCGCAGCTTTCGATCTCGACCTGAGGGAATTCGGCACGCAAGCGGTCGATCAGCGCGTATGACCCGCGTGTCTGCGCGGCATCGGGCATCGGCAGGACGCGGTTGTGGTCCCATTTGATATAGTCGATCTGGTGATCGCGCAGGATTTCCGACATGCGCGTATAAAGGTAATCGCGCACCTCCGGCAGCGCCATGTTGAGCGCCTTTTGCTGGCGACCAAGGGTCTGGTCCTCGCTGCCCAAAACCCAATCAGGGCGCGCGCGATGGATATCGCTGTCCTCGTTGATCATCTCGGGTTCGAACCAGATGCCGAAGGTCATGCCAAGCCCGTGGACATGCGCGATCAGCGGGTGCAGCCCGTCGGGGTATTTGCGCCGGTCAACGGTCCAGTCGGACAGGCTGCGGGTGTCGTCATCGCGGTTGCCGAACCAGCCGTCGTCCAGCACGAAACGTTCGGCGCCCAATCTTGCGGCACGGTCTGCGATATCTTTCAGGACGGGCAGGCTGTGATCGAAATAGACGGCCTCCCAGCAGTTATAGTGCACGGGTCGGGGTGCGTCGGGCTTGGGCCATGTCACAATGCGGTCACGCAGATGACGCTGAAACGCGACAGCACAGCCGTTCAGGCCGGTCTGTGAATAGGTGATGTAAAGAGGGGCTGTTTTGAACTGTGTCGCGGCCTCCGGCTCCATCCGTGCGGCGTGGCCCCACTGGATCTGGCGGCGTCCGTCCTGCAGTTCCTCGGCGATCATCTTGTGCCCGCCGGACCAGCCGTAGTGGAAGGCGTATGCTTCGCCCTCGGTGTTGGTCGCCCCGCGACACGGTACAATCAGGCCGGGGAAATGTTCGTGTCCGGTGCGCCCCGTGCGATTTTCACGGTAGCGCATGCCGGGTGCCCAAGCGGTGCGGGACAGCTGGAATTCGCCGCACCACCGCCCTGACACGTCGATCATCTCGTCCGATTGCTGCGGTCCGGGCAGGACGGGGGCTGCCAGCCAATGCAGATGCACAGGTCGCGTGGCGTCCAGTGTCGTCTGGCAGGTGATGATATGCGTCTGCGGGTCACTGGCGAAGCTGACGGTCAGGGTCAGGCCGTTGGCGTCGTCTTTATATTTCAGCACCAGCGTGCCGTTTTGTGTCACGCTATCAAAGCAGAACTTGGGCAAAAGCGGTGTGCCGTCGCTGTCGCGCAGGATCAAACCCGGTTGGCCGGGAAAGCTGCGGGTCGCTTCGGGGCAGACAGACAGGTCCGGGTTCTGGTCAAGCATGCCGCCGGTCACGTCAATCGCGTGGGCTGCGTGCAGCGTGTCCAGATCCTCGCCCTCGGGCAGGGAGGCCCCCCAATAGACGACCTCTGGCAGACGGTCGTTGCGGGCCGCCAACACAAGTGTCTGGCGGCCATCGTCGATGCGATAAGTTCTGTTCATGTAAGCTTACTTTACGGCTCCGAGGGTGAGACCCGCGATAAAGTGTTTCTGCATCAAAAAGAACATGATCACGGGCGGCAGGGCTGCCACGATCGATCCTGCGCTCATCAGGTGATAGGCCGCGCGGAACTGCGAGTTGAACTCGGTGATACCGGCGGTGACAGGTTGCGCATCCGGCCCTTGGGTCAGCACCACGGCCCAGAAATAGTCGTTCCAGATGAAGGTGAAGATCAGGACGGCAAGGGCAGCCAATGCGGGTTTCATCAATGGCAGCACGACAAACAGGAAGATGCGCCATTCCGACACCCCTTCGACCCGTGCGGCCTCGATCAGGGGGAAAGGCAGGGCACGGATGAAATTGCGCATGAAGAGCGTGCAAAACCCCGTCTGGAACGCGACGTGAAACAGTATCAGACCTGTTTTGGTGTCATATAGGCCAAGGTCCAGCGTCAGGTCGCGCACGGGCACCATCAGGATCTGGAACGGGACAAAGTTGCCCGCAATGAAGATGAAAAAGATGGGAAGGTTGCTTTTGAACTTGTAAATCCCCAGCGCGAAACCGGCCATGCACGACAGGGCCACGGCCCCGATCACCGTGGGGATCGTGATCAACAGCGAATTGAACAGATAGCGCGGCATGTTGGATTCAAAGAAGACTTTGCCGTAGTTGCTGAACGCCTCAAAGCTGCTGGGGATGCCCCAATAGTTGCCGTTCACGAAATCCGCCTCGGGCTTGATCGAGAAATTGGCAACGGCAAGCAGCGGCAACAGCCAGACGATCAAGGCGAAGGGCAGCAGGACCTGATAGGAAATCTGCCAAGTGCGGGACGTTTTTGCGAGCGGTGTGGGAAACATCAGCGCGCCCCCTTTTCATCACGGTACATGGAATAAAGGAAGTAGGCGATGAACCCCAGCATCAAGCAGAACAACACCACAGCGATCGCCGCGCCATAGCCCATGCGGAAGCCGAATTCGGACAGTGATTCCTCGAACATATAGAACGACAGGACGCGCGTTGACCCGAAGGGGCCGCCGTTGGTCATGACGCTGATCAGGTCGAAAGAGCGCAGCGCGCCGATGATCGTCACAACAAAGGCGATGAATGTCGCGGGCTTGAGTTGCGGCAGGATCACATACCACAGCATCTTGTGGCCCTTGGCCCCGTCAAGTCGCGCCGCTTCGACCTGTTCGGGGTCAACGGCGTTCAGGCCTGTCAGATACAGGATCATGCAATAGGCCGTCTGCGGCCAAAGCCCTGCGGCGATAATCCCGTAGGTGGCCAAGGTGGGATCGCCCAGAATGTTCACCGGTCCTGCCCCAAAGAAACCGAGGATGGCGTTCAAAAGCCCTTCGCGCGGCAGATAGAACCAGCTGAAGACCAGACCGACAACAACCTGACTGATCACGAAGGGGAAGAAGAACATGGATTTGTAGAACCGGATGCCCGTGACGGTCTGGTTCAGGAAAAGGGCGATAAACAGGCCAGCGGGGATCGCCAGCAGGTACAGAACCAGCCATTTGAGGTTGTTGACAAAGGATGTCTCGAACTTGCGGTCCATCTTCTGGTCGCCCCAGCCCAGAAGCCGCTCATAGTTGGCGGTGCCAACCCATGTTTTTTCGCCAAGGCCGTCCCATTGATGAAAGGAAATCCAGAAGGACTGCGCGATCGGAAAGATCACATAGATCGCGAAAAAAATCATCGCGGGCAGCAGGAACAGCCACGGGGTGATTGCGATCTCGTTACGCTTGTACCAGCCGCGTTGCGGGGCGTGAGGATGGGTCCTTGGAACGGCGGGTGACACCGACATGGCGTTTCTCCTGCTGGGTCAACACATGCGAAAGGCCGTCAGCGGGCTTGCGGATATGTTGCGTTGGCGGGGTGACCCCCGCCCGATAACGGGCGAAGGTCGCAGGGCGGGGATAGCCCCGCCGCAAAGCTTATTGATAGATGCGCGCGCGTGTTTCTTCGAGGCGCTCGAGGATGTCATCCAGATTGTCCGGGAACACCATGAACTCTTGCAGGCCTTCCATGCCGACAGAGGCCATTTCGGCGTCAAAGTCGCGGTCGAAGAACTGCATGATGCCGCCGCCTGCGTTGCTGGAAAGCATTTCGAAGCCCTGTGCCAGGAACTTGTCATCGTCGATCGACGCGTTCGCGTTCACAGGCAACTGGCCCAAAGCGTCACCGCTGTTGATGGCCGTCTGCACGTCGGCAGATGTGACGTAGCGCAGGAATTCCTTTGCGGCGTCCATGTTCTGCGCACCGGACGCGATGTGGAACGTGTCTGTTGGTGCATCTTCTGCATAATCAACGTCAGGGTTGATGACGGGGAACTGGTAGAAGTCCAGTTTGCTGTCGTCCAACCCACCGTCGCGCATCGCAGCAACCGCAAAGTTACCCATCAGGTAAGCGGCAGCTTCGCCGTTGACCATGAAGGGCAGCGCTTCCTGCCAGCTGTATGTCTGGTGGTCGTCGATAAAGGCGCCCATGTCGATCAGTTGACGCCAGTTGGCGAATGTCTGGCGCACGCGCTCGTCCGTCCATTCGACTTCGCCGCGTGCCAGTGCCATGTGGAAATCATATCCGTTGGTGCGCGAGTTGATGTAGTCGAACCAGCCGCCAGCGGTCCAAAGGAACTTGGTGCCGATGGTGTAGCACTTGACGCCGTTGTCCAGCAGGACCTGACAGTTCGCCATTTCTTCTTCCCAGTTTGTCGGCTCGCTCAGGCCGTACTGGTCAAAGATGTCTTTGCGGTAGTAAACGCCCCACTGGTAGTACGTGTAAGGCACGCCCCACTGGGCACCGTCCAGCGTCATCGCACCTTTGGTGGATGCCAGTGCTTCGAATTCAGGTTCCGCCCAAAGGTCGGAGATGTCGGCGAACAGGCCCGCATCCACGAAAGGACGCATCCGGTTGGCCGCATACCAGTTCACTACGTCCGGCGGGTTTGCGCCCAGCGCGTTGCGGATCTGTGTTTTCCAAGCTTCGCGGTCGACGATGGTCAGATTGACCTCAAGGTCGGGGTGCAATGCGTCGAAATCAGCCGCCAGACCTTCCATCACAGCGCGCGGCGCAGGGTTGGACATGTCAGAGATGATGTTGAGTTCGCCGGACAGGCTATGGCCGCCTGCGCTTGCTGATGATGCTACGATGCCAGCAGCAACCAACGCCGCGAACGACGTTTTCAAAATGGAATGCATGGTTTCCTCCCAGTATGCTTCCGTGTGTAAACCAGTTTCATTATTTGAAACTTGGTTTTGGATGTTGATACTAAACCGCGAACAGGCTAGCCTTGTCAACATCTCAAACAGCGCGGGTGGAGGAGACACGCGCCAAATCTGGGACGAACGGGAGGAAAGATGGGACGGGTGACCGGTGACGGTACAGTCGGCAAGGCGCTAGAGGTGCTTGATCAGGTGGCCGCTTTCGGTCGGCCTGTGCGCTTTTCGGAACTCTTGGCGCAGTCGTCTTTTCCCAAGCCAACGCTTTACCGGTTTGTCCAGACGCTCACCAGTCAGCAGATGCTGAGCTATGATCCCGACCGGCAGACCTACAGCCCCGGTTTACGTCTTGTGCGGCTTGCACATGCCGCGTGGGATCAATCGACGCTGGCCCCTGTTGCGCGCGCGCATCTTGACGCGCTTAGCAAAGAGGTGGGCGAAACCGTGCATCTGGCGCAGCTTGACCATGCGCAGGTCCTTTACATCGCCAAGCGCAACGCAGGCAATCCGGTCGAAATGTACAGTCAGGCCGGCAAGGTTGGCCCTGCCTATTGCACCGGTGTCGGCAAGGTGATGCTGGCGTTTCTGGACGAGGCGACCGCAGATCAGGTGATCGAGCAGCAGTCCTTTCACGTGTTCACCGACCACACGCTGGATACGCCAGAAGCCCTGCGCGCCGAATTGCAGGACATCCGCGACAACGGCTACGGTTTTGACCGCGAAGAACATGAGCCTGGTATCATCTGTGTCGCCATGCCCATTCTGACCGACGCAGGCCGTGTGCTGGGTGCGCTTTCAGTGACCAGTACGACGGGCCGCACCAACCTTGCGGGGTTGGAA
>JBFEQR010000050.1:0-9360 GCA_041549425.1 Yoonia sp.
CAAGGCAGCCATTCAGTAAATTCATCTGAATGACAGCTTAGTCCCGCAGTGCTGCCGCTCGTCTTCCCACTCTGCGTTGATTCAGTATGCAAACGCAGCTAATGGCGGCAATGAGCCCAGAGTGTCGAATCCTGCGTAGCGTCTAGATGTCGGCTTCGGTGGGAAATGGACGTTCGCTGCGGTGGCGAAATGACCGTCCATCCGGCTGCGATCCGCCGTTTCGTACGTCTCGTGGCTACTCGGCGCCGGCCAGCTCTGTCCACAGATCGGCATAAGTCCTAAGCGTGTCCAAAGGCAAAGCTGTTTCAAATTGGACAAGCTCAGGAGGAAAATCATTACCGCCGAGCAACATGGCTGCGCCGATGCTCGTACCCGTCACAGCGGAGTTCGTGAAAACGGGGCGTGCAGTGACGGCATGCAGCATTGCGAGGTATTCGGGGTTTCTAGCGAAGGGCCCTTCCACGATCGTGGGTCCGGCACCTCCGACGAGGTTCAGACAGGTGCCTGTCATCAAGGCTAGATAAAACGAAAGCGCGGCCGACCGTTGGCCCGTTGCGACCGCAGGTTCACCGCCGTGCCATTGCATCTGGCTCCCTTGAAACGGGCCCGAACCAGTTTCGACTGATGGCGATAGCATGCGAGGTCCGTCCAGCACCGCCGACACGTCTTGCTTCGTTGGTTCGACCCGTTGCCCCTGTTGGATCACTTCGAACTCCCGCCCGCCCATAAAGCGCGCGCTGGCTACAGCTTGTTCGTACGCGTTGACGTTGACGAGGGTATCGCGAGCCGGGTCGAGTGTGGCCGCACCACCTGTTTTCATTGACATGACGATCACCCAAGTCCCAGTTGAGACCACTGAGACTGGCCCGTCGTGCGACACAACGTGCGGGTAGAGTGAGGCGTTGGAGTCGTGAATGCCGACGCAGACCGGCGTTTCGGGTGCAAGGCCGGTGGCCTTGGCAATCTCTGGCAAAATCGGCCCCAAGATGTCGCTGGGGCGGCGCACGGGTGCGATTTTGTTGCGAATGCCGAGCTCCGCCGGTAGGCTGGAAAAGGTCCCTTCGTAGGGCTTCCACAGGTCCGTATGGCATCCAATTGATGTAACATCGGTCGCGGTCACGCCTGTCAGGCGGTGCCCCCAGTATTGCGGGTAGGTCACGATTTGCGCGGTACGGTCTTTGAGATCCGGATCGCTCGCAAAAAGCCAGTGCAGTTGTGCGCCGATGTTCAGGCCGCCCGCAAGTTTGGGCGATCCAGTATGGGCAAAGTCGGGTTTGATGGCATCGTAAGCTTCGACCATCTCTGCGGTATAGGTGTGTTCGTAATCCAGGACGGGCGTTGCTAGTGCGCCATTTGAGTCTAGCAGCGCGGCACAGGCGCCGTGGGTCGTCACTGAAATCGCGTCGATACGGTGTTCTCGATGGAATTGCGCCAAAGCATCCAGAAGGAATGCCCAGTGCCCATCGACATCATAATGCGGATAAGGGGGACCGGGTTGCACGATGTTCGGGCGCGTGACGACGGCCATTTCTGTCAGGGTCGACAAATCGACCAGCGCGAGTTTTGCGTTGGTCTTGCCGATGTCGATCACTGCAATGTGGCGTGGCGCGGTCATGGCATATGAAACAGCGGAGTGAGGGGCGCGGCAACGGGCGAGTTATCCTTGTTCGTTTCCATGATGTCCCCCATATGGGTCCACCATTTCTGCATGACAGGATGGTCTGGCAAGGCCTCCATCCCGTGATTTTCCGTTCGCGTAAGAACGCCTATTAGGTGGCCCGTCTCCTCGTCCAGATGAATCGAATAGTCGCTGACGCCGGCGTCGTGCAGCAAGTCGACCAAATCGGGCCAGATGGCGTCGTGACGTCGTTTGTATTCTTCGGCCATTCCGTCGTTTAGCCGCATGCGAAAGACGTAACGCTCGCTCATGATTTGCGCCGTGCGGCAGCCATCGCCCAGAGGCGCGGCAGGGCAATCACCATGATTAGCAGCAGGCCGATGAAGATCGACATCACGATGCCGGGCACGTTGAGCAGGCCCAGCCCGAAGGTGACCAGCCCCATCACGAAGGCTGCGATCACCACGCCGGGGATCGTGCCCGACCCACCAAGGATATTGACGCCGCCAAGGACAACCATTGTGACCACCTCCAGCTCCATCCCCGTGGCGATACTGGGCCGCGTCGATCCAAGGCGCGACGTCAGGCATACTGCCGCGATGCCAGACATCAGACCCGTCAGCAGGAACAGGATGAATTTAACGCGGGCCACGCGAATGCCACTGAACAATGCGCCGGTCGGGTTGTTGCCGATGGCATAGACGGCGCGACCGAAATTGGTCTTGTGCAAAAGGACACCGTAGACAATCGCAATGATCACGAAGAGTAACATCTCGACTGTGAATACCCAGTAAATGTAGCCTTGCCCGAACCACGAAAAACTGGCCGGATATCCGCGGAATGCATCATCCCCAAGGATGATAAAGCTGACGCCGCGGAACAGGCTCATTGTGCCGATGGTCACTACGATTGACGGCAAGCCAAGCACCGTGACGAAGAACCCGTTGAAGGCACCGCAGAGCACACCAACCGTCAGGCCGATGATAACAAGCTCCGGCGTGCCAGCCCCGTATTGCAGCGCCAGACCCATCATCGTGCTGGCTAGCGCAATGATGGAGGCGACTGATAGGTCGATTTCACCCGAGATGATCAGCAACGCCATCGCGAAGGCTATCATTGCCTTTTCGGTGAAGTTGAATGTCGCGTCGCTGAGGTTCCATGCGCTCAGGAAATAGGGCGAGGCGAAGCTGTTGATCACGAAGATTGCGATGGCCACGGCCAGCAGCAGGGCCTCCCAGCTTTTGAAGATACGTGCAGCACGGCTGTTCAAGCGGTCGGGGACATGGCGGGTTTGGGTTGCGTCTGTCATTGGTTAGCCTCCGCCTCTTTGAGAATAATTCGGCCCTTGTTGCGGCCAGCACGGGCGTTGAAGGCCACGGCGATCAGTATCGCGCTGCCAGAGATGGCGAGCTGCCAGAAGGGCGAGATGTTCACGACCGGGAGTGCGTTCTTGACGACACCGAGAAAGATCGCGCCCAGTACCGCGCCGCCGACAGAGCCGACGCCGCCAGCGATAGAGATCCCACCGATGACGCAGGCGGCCACGACCTCAAGCTCGAACCCGCCAGCGATATCAACGTAAGCCACGGCAAATCGTGACACCCAAAGATATCCCGTCAGACCAGCCAACGCGCCCGAGACCACAAAGGCCCAGAACTGGGTCTTGCCGACGTCGATTCCGGTGTAGACGGCCGCATGTGGGTTGCCGCCGACCGCGAAAATCGACCGCCCGAACTGCGTGCGTGCCATTATGATTCCGAACAGGATGATCGTGATGATCGCGGCCCAAGACAACACGGGCAGGCCCAGCAGCACCATGCGCGGGAAGTCGGTGAAGGCTGGGGACATTTCGTGGGAATTCACCCATTTGCCGTCAGAGATCAAAAAGATAACGCCGCGGAAGATGGTCATCGTGCCAAGGGTCACAACGATAGGAGGGATCGCCAGTCTCCAGACCAGCACTCCGTTGATCGCGCCCATGATCGCACCTAGGAAAACCGCAATCGCGATGATCACAGGGATTGGCAGGCTTGGCATCGCGACATTGATCATCGCCACGGCCATGCCCGTGAGCGCAAGGTTCGCGGCCACCGAGAGGTCAATGCAGCGGGTCAGGATCACAACCATTTGACCAAGTGCGAGGATGATCAGCGGGGCTGTATCGTTGAACACATTGGCCAGGTTAGACGGCGCGACAAAACCGGCAAAGCGGGATGAAATTAGAAGGAGGAGCACCAAGATGGCACCACCCAAAATTGTTTCGCGTACGGGAATAAAGCGGGTCATGCTGCGGCTCCGTCAGATGTAATGCCCGCTGCGTGGCGCACGAGGGTTTCAGGGGACAGTTCGTCTTTCGTCAGTTCGGTGGCGATACGTCCTTCACGCATGACGATCACACGATCTGACATGCCGATGATTTCGGGGATTTCAGAACTGACCATGATGACGGACAGGCCCTGCGCGGCCAATTCAGACATGAACTCATGCACAGCCGCCTTAGATCCGATGTCGATGCCCTTGGTGGGTTCGTCGAGGATAATCACTTGGGGCTGGGTGGCCAGCCATTTGGCGATTACGACCTTTTGCTGATTGCCGCCCGACAGATTGCCGACGTCTTGGTCTAACGAAGCGGCCCGAAGATCCAGCCGCTGCGAATACTCGCGTGCAAGTTTGAACTCTTCGGCGAGCTTCAAGAAACCATTTCGGGATGTCTTGCCCAAGGACGGCAAGGTAATGTTCTGGAAAATCGGTAGGCCAATGATCGCGCCTTGTTTGCCGCGATCTTCAGGGACATAGACGATCCCGTTGGACACTGCATCAGCGGGCGAGCGGATCACCTTGATATCGCCATTGACCCGACACACACCTTTGGAGGGTTTGGTGATCCCGAAAAGGGCCTGCATGAACTCGGATCGGCCAGCGCCAACGAGGCCATAGAAGCCGAGGATTTCGCCCTTATTGAGGTTGAAACTGATGTCAGCGAATTCTGTCGGGTGTTCATATCCCACGACTTTCAGAACTTCGTCACCGATGGCATGGTCGCTTTGCGGGAAAATCTGATCGACAGATCGTCCGACCATCATCGTTACAAGTTCGCCTTCAGAAATGTCGTCGATCCTGCCATCGCCAACAAAGGCGCCATCGCGAAACACGGTGTAGCGGTCGGCGATGCGAAAAATCTCGTCGAACTTGTGGCTGATAAACAGGATCGCTTTGCCCTGGGATTTCAGGGTTTCGACCAGCTCATACAGCTCTTCGATTTCTTTGTGGGACAGGGCTGCGGTCGGTTCGTCCATGATCACCACACGCGCGTCGACGGACAAGGCGCGGGCAATCGCCACAAGATGTTTGTTGGCAATGCCAAGGTCGCGCAATTGGGTATGGGAGCTAAACGGCGCACCAATGTCGGCTAGCAGCTTTGCGGCGTTGTGGTGCATCTGTGCTGTATCAATCAGGCCGAACCGCGTGCGGGGGGCGTGCCCGATGTAGATATTCTCTGCCACGGAAAGCTCATCGAACAGAACGGTCTCTTGGTGGATGGCCGTGATGCCCGCTTTGGCCGCGTCATTCGGGGAGGCAAAGGCAATCGGGTCACCGTCGATGCGGATCGTCCCGCCATTCGGTTGGTAGATGCCTGTCAGGATCTTGACGGTCGTGGATTTTCCGGCACCGTTCTCACCGACGAGGGCGGTCACTTGGCCAGGGTAAAGGTCCAGTTTGACCTCATCCAGGGCCTTAACCCCGGGAAATGTCTTGGTGATCATGTCCATCGAGACCATGGGGGACACGTCAGGCGATATTGCGGGCGCGGGGCGAGTCGACATCCGAATACTCTCTCAGGATAGGGGATTGGGGTAACTCGGCCCGGCGCTCGTACTGCGCCGAGCCGAACCAGGGAGAAGCTTTAGAAGATCGACTTGAACTGGTCGATGTTGCTTGCGTCGTAGACAAACGGATCGGCCATTGCGCCTTCGTTGTTCTCATCCAGCGTCAACACACCCATGCGACCCATCGGTACTTCGGCACCCGGCGCAGCTTCGACACCGTTCACGCTCAGTTCATAGGCCAGCATTGTTGCGGAATAGCCCAGATCAATCGGGTTCCAGATCGCGAAAGACTGCGAGGCACCGGACTCAATGGCACCAGCCATTTCAGACGGCAGGCCAAGGCCTGTAACGTTTACTTCGCCAACTTTACCAGCGTCTACGACAGCCTGAGCAGCAGCCACGATACCAACAGATGTCGGCGCAATAATCGCGTCCAGATCAGGATAGGACTGCATCAGGCCTGTGGCCTCACGGTAGGATTTGTCAGCGAGGTCATCACCGTAAACAGTCGCCACAACATCGATGCCGGGATAGTTGCCCATGACAGCCATCATTTCGTCGATCCAGATGTTCTGGTTGGTGGACGTGGTTGTCGCAGACAGCAACGCAACTTCACCGCCATCTGGCAAGTGATCGGCGGCCAGCTTGATGATCATGTTGCCGATCAGCGGGTTGGAAGACGGGTTCAGGTGCAACTGGCGGCCTTCTGGGGCCACGCCAGAATCCCAGCTGATAACCGTGATGCCGCGCTGCATGGCGCGCTGCAGCGCGGGAACCAATGCGTCGGTGTCGTTTGCGGAAATCGCAATCGCGTCGACCTGCTGGGCGATCAATGCGTTGATGACCTCGATCTGGCCTTCGGCGGTGGTGTCTGTCGGACCGGTATAGATAATCTCGACGTTGCCAAGTTCTGCGGCGGCCTCTTCAGCGCCTTCTGCGGCAGCTTCAAAGAACCCGATGCCGAGCGCTTTGACGACAATCGCGATGCGAACGTCGTCTTGTGCGAATGCTGGCGTGGCGATCATCGCGGCGGCCATTGCAGCGGATGCTGCCAGTTTTTTCAGTACACTCATGGTTTTCCTCCCTGGAGTGGTTGCAATCAGGCTGGCAGTTGCGCCACCCCCTCTTTCTGCGCAGCGCCCGAGGGCACCACGATCAGTGTCACATCCGCCGATTCCAACATGGCCGCCGTGCGGTCGTCGATTTTGTCGTCGGTGATGATTGTGTCGATCCGCTCAAGCGGGCACAGCACAAGGCTGGAGCGTTGTTCAAACTTGGTGCTGTCCACCAGAACGATCATTTCCTCGGCTTGACCGATCAGTTTCTGTTCGGCCTGGATCAACAATGGGTCGCCTTCCATCAGGCCCAGCGGGCCGATGCCCTGCGCGCCCATGAACATCCGCTTGGCGTAGAAGTTGCGTGTCACGTCATTGTCAAACGGCGACAGGATGATGTTTTGTTCGCGGTAGATGATTCCGCCTGACAACATCACCGTGTTTTGGGTGTTCTTCAGCAGATGTTCGGCGATCGGGAATGAATTGGTAAAGACCTGCATCCGACGCGATGCCAGTGGGTGGACCATCTGGAATGTCGTGGTTCCACCGTTGATGATAATTGGCTCACCATCTTCACATAACTCGACAGCAGCGGCAGCAATCGCCTGTTTTTCAGCACTGTTCAGCGTCTCATTGACAGAGAACGGTCGCCCGGCGAGGCCGACGAACGGCGTGGTCGTCAGGGCTTCAGCACCACCGCGCACCCGGCGCAGCTGCTTTTTCTCGTCCAACGTATTGATGTCACGACGCACCGTTGCTTCAGACGCGCCAGTCAACGTGCACAGGTCAATGACAGTCACAAGTGACCGGTCTTGAACGGCAGATAGGATGACTCTGTGGCGATCGTTTTCGTGCATGGGGTGTCCCTTTGATTGCTCTGAACGTGGAGCGAATCGCGACAGTTTGTCAATCATTATTTGTCATTTTCAATCATTCTGCACTGCAGCATGATTGTTTGTGATTGAAAATGATTGACTTGTCTACAACCTGCCGTCACGTTGAATTCGAATAGTTAGTCTTAACCCGCCGTCCACGGAGACACACATGACCTCTTTCAAAAATAGCCAACATCTTGAAAACAAATGGGATGCCGCCCACGCCAGCAAGATGAGCGAGCCGGAGAAACTGCTGTACCGTTCAAATTTGTTAGGGTCTGACAAGAGAATCACCAACTACGGCGGCGGCAATACCTCTGCGAAGGTGATGCAAGATGATCCGCTGACGGGTAATGCGACTGAGGTGCTGTGGGTCAAAGGATCGGGCGGCGACGTTGGCTCGATCAAAATGGACGGGTTCTCAACGCTTTACATGGACAAACTGAACGCGCTGCGCGGGCTTTATCGCGGGGTCGCGTTTGAGGACGAGATGGTCGCCTACCTTCCCCACTGCACGTTCAACCTGAACCCGCGCGCGGCCTCGATCGACACACCTCTTCATGCCTATGTGCCTGCAAAACATGTCGATCACATGCACCCAGATGCGATCATCGCGATTGCAGCCGCCAAGGACAGCAAAGCGCTTACGCAACAAATCTTCGGTAGCAGCATCGGCTGGCTGCCATGGAAGAAACCAGGCTACGAATTGGGCCTTTGGCTGTCCGATTTCTGTGAAAAGAACCCAGATGCCAAAGGCGTCGTCCTTGAAAGCCACGGGTTGTTCACCTGGGCCGATGACGCGAAAGACTGTTATGAGCTGACTCTGGACGTCATCCAGACTGCGATGGATTGGTTCGCCAAAGAAACGGCGGGCAAAGATGCGTTCGGCGGGGCGGTTCACACCAGCCTTGATGCGGATACACGCCGCGTCACCGCCGCGCGCCTGATGCCTGCCATCCGTGGATATGTATCCGGCCAGCAGCATATGGTCGGACATTTCACCGACAGCGATGCGGTGCTGGAATTCGTCAACGCCAAGGATATGGAGCGGCTCGCCGCGCTGGGCACGTCTTGCCCCGACCACTTCCTGCGCACAAAAATCTGTCCGCTCGTGGTCGATTTCGACCCTGCCAAGCCGGACGTAGACGCCACGATTGCGGGCCTCGATGAGGCTATTGCAGACTACCGCGTCGGCTATCAGGCCTATTATGATCGCTGCAAACACGATGACAGCCCTGCCATCCGCGACCCCAACGCGGTGGTCTATCTGATCCCGGGTGTCGGCATGATTACCTTCGCTAAAGACAAAGCCACCGCACGTATTTCCGGCGAATTCTACGTCAATGCCATCAACGTGATGCGTGGTGCGGACGCCGTGTCTGAATATCAGGGCCTGCCCGAACAAGAGGCCTTCGACATCGAATACTGGCTTCTGGAAGAGGCCAAACTGCAACGCATGCCCGCGCCGAAATCCATGGCGGGCCGCGTGGCTTTGGTCACTGGCGGTGCTGGCGGCATTGGCGCTGCCACCGCCGAGCGTTACCTGCGCGAAGGCGCCTGCGTGATGCTGGCCGATATTGATGATGCAGCCCTTGCCGAAACCCTCGAAGGTCTCAGCACGAAATACTCCGCAGACGTTGTGCGCACCGTGAACATGAACGTCACCGATGAGTCCGCTGTCGCATCTGCCTACAGTGATATCGCCGCAGAGTTTGGCGGCGTGGACATCCTTGTCTCCAACGCAGGTATCGCAAGTTCCGCCCCGATCGAGGAAACGAGCCTTGACCTGTGGAACAAGAACATGTCGATCCTGTCGACGGGCTATTTCCTTGTGAGCCGCGAGGCCTTCAAGGTGTTCAATGTTCAAGACATGGGCGGCGCGGTTGTGTTCGTGGCGTCCAAAAACGGCCTCGCTGCGTCTCCGAATGCATCAGCCTATTGCACCGCCAAAACGTCCGAGATTCACCATGCCCGCTGTCTTGCCC
>JBFEQR010000051.1:0-9329 GCA_041549425.1 Yoonia sp.
ACATTTACCGCGCCGCAGCCCGACGACAGCTTGGCAAACCGCCTTGCGTCCCAGGCAACCGCGATTTCATCACTGCAAGACCAGATCGCAAACCGGACCGACCCCGACCTGAGCGGGATCGAGG
Source organism: Yoonia sp. (assembly GCA_041549425.1). Lineage (GTDB taxonomy): Bacteria > Pseudomonadota > Alphaproteobacteria > Rhodobacterales > Rhodobacteraceae > Yoonia. Next base: position 125 of record JBFEQR010000051.1, read on the forward strand.
CCGCGTTGGATGATCTGGCCACCCGCATTACCGAGCTTGAGGCGCGGCCAGCGCCGGCTGCCGCACCCAGCGGCGATGTTTCAGGCGTGACTGCCGATATGGATGCCCTGCGTGCGCAGATCGCCGAAATGACCGATGCGGCGCAGACCGAACTGCAAGAAGCCCGTGCTGCCGCGGCGGCGATTGAACAAAGCGCGGCGGCGGCTGCCCGCAAGGCAGCGGCGCGTGCGGCTTTGGCGCGTGTGCAAACCGCGCTGGAAAGCGGAGCACCGATCGGTGCCGCACTTGGCGATCTGGAAGAGGCGACAGCGACGGCCGCACCCGAGGCCTTGATTGCCGCACAGGATGGCGTTCCCACGCTGGCCAGTTTGCAGGAATCCTTTCCCGAAGCGGCCCGCGCCGCCCTTGCCACCGCCCGCCGCGAAGGTGTGGCTGGCGAGGAAACGACAGGCATCGGGGCATTTCTGCGCAGCCAGTTTGACGTGCGCTCGACCGCGCCGCAGGAAGGTGACGACGCGGATGCGGTGCTGTCCCGTGCCGAGGCCGCTATTCGAAACGGACGCCTTTCTGATGCATTGGCCGAAGTCAGCGCGCTTCCTGAAGTGGCGCGCGCGGAAATGTCGGGCTGGCTGGCACAGGCCGAACTGCGCGCCAGTGCGGTCGCGGCGGCTGATATTCTTTCTTCCTCCCTTTCTGATAATTAAAGGCGGCAATCATGCTCTGGTCTCTTATTAAAATCATTGCGTTTGTCCTTGCTGTCACGGCTTTGACCTACGGCGGCACGCAGTTGATGGAAGTGGACGGCGGCGCGACCGTTGATGTCGCGGGTCAGGAATTCACGCTAAGCCCGCTCGAGATGGTTTTTGCTTTGGGCGCTTTGGTCGTGGCGGTCTGGCTGGGGCTGAAGCTGTTGGCGTTTCTGGTGGCCACTTTCAAGTTTCTCAACGGGGACGAAACCGCGATTTCGCGCTATTTTGATCGTAACCGTGAACGCAAAGGCTATGAGGCGCTTAGCGAAGGCATGATGGCGCTGGCTTCGGGCGAGGGGCATCTGGCGATGACCAAAGCCGCGCGCGCCGACAAATACCTCAAGCAGCCGCAGCTGACCAACCTGTTGACGGCGCAGGCCGCCGAAATGACAGGTGACCGCCGCAAGGCAGAAGAAACCTATAAAAAGCTGCTGATAGACGACAAAACCCGTTTTGTCGGTGTGCGTGGCATCATGAAACAGAGGCTGTCCGAGGGTGATACCGAAACTGCAATGGTTCTGGCCAAAAAGGCCTTTGCGCTGAAACCCAAGCATGAGGAAACGCAGGATGTCCTGCTGCGTTTGCAGGCGGAAAAGGCCGATTGGGCCGGTGCACGCCAGACCCTTGGCGCAAAGCTGAAATCCGGTAGCTTGCCGCGCGATGTGCACAAGCGGCGCGATGCCGTGCTGGCCCTGTCAGAGGCGCGCGGTATCGCGGACGAGGGCAAGACCATCGAAGCCCGTGAAACCGCGATCGAGGCCAACCGTCTGTCGCCCGATCTGATCCCCGCCGCAATTATGGCAGCAGAGGGGTATATCGGCGAAGGCAATGCGCGTTATGCGACGCGCGTGCTGACCAAGGCCTGGGCAGCACAGCCGCACCCCGATCTGGCCGCCGCCTTTGCCGCAATCGCACCCGACGAGACCGCGCAGGAGCGGCTCAAGCGGTTTGCCAAGCTGACCCACACAACCGCAGATCATCCCGAAACCAAGATGTTGATGGCGGAACTTCATATCGCGGCTGAAGATTTCCCCGCGGCCAAAAGGGCGCTGGGCGATCTGGTCGAAAAAGAACCGACAGCGCGCATTCTGACCCTCATGGCCGCGATCGAGCGTGGCGAAGGGGCAGACGATTCTGTCGTGCGCGGCTGGCTGACGCGGGCGCTAACGGCGCCGCGCGGTCCACAGTGGATTTGCGATAATTGCCAACACATCCACGCAAGCTGGGGCGCGACGTGCCAGAACTGCGGGTCGTTTGACACACTGTCGTGGAAAACAGCCCCCGCAGGCGAGGTCGCAATGCCGTCTGGCACGGAAATGCTGCCTTTGATTGTGGGAAAGGCCCCGACAGCAGAACCGAACTTGCCTGCGGCAGTCGAAGAAGCCGAAGTGGTCGCTGGCGAGACCGAAAAATAGGTCTTTTCCGACCAAAATTGCGATGGTATCAGACCCACGGTGAGCCGCTGTAGCTCAGCTGGTAGAGCACGTCATTCGTAATGATGGGGTCGTAGGTTCAAGTCCTATCAGCGGCACCAATTAAATAGATTAATGCATTGATATTTCAAATTAAAACCACATTTACGGTCTTTCTTATCCCCCGAATTATCCACCCACTATTGCTGCTCATCCCAGAAAACTGACCCCAGACTCAATCAAGCGTAGCTAGGGTCGAGGCGTTTAGCACTACAAAATACTGAACATCAAAACCGCGGACCTTGATGGTAACCGTAGCGGCAAGGTCGCCTCCACTTTGAACTTAGGAGGGCAGTTATAGAACACTGGGCTGATCAGGTGACGGGCGAGCATACTTGGTTTTGGGTGATCGGGTCGCGGGCTTCACCCCGATCATGCTGCGCGCTCAAGGGTACCTAACGGCGGTTCTTAATTCAATCCGGACACTGGACTGCAAAGCGATCTACGCGCTCAGGAACATCTGCTTGTCCACGCTGTCATTATTATTTTCCGCTGCATATACACCCGTCTTCGACGTCGCTAGGCCGATTCTGACGAGGGCTTCGGCCATGACCACAGCACTGCTGACGCCGTCTATGACCGGCACGCTAAACTTTGCAGATAAGCTGTTGGTCAAGTCGGTCATACCTGAACAGCCAAGGACGATTGCTTCGGCGCCGTCATCTTTCAATGCGGCTGCAATTTCGGCCTCAATTCTGACACGGGCGGTGTCTGGATCGGACTCAAGCGCGAGCACCGGCACTTCAGCGGCTCGAATGCTGGCACAGCGTGTCAGGAGCCCGTATTTCGCAAGATTCTCGGAGATACCAACAACTGAACGCGATAGCGTTGTCACGACGGAAAAACGGGCAGATATCATGCTGGCGGCATGAAATGCTGCTTCTCCGATACCGATGACGGGACCGTCCATGATGCAGCGCAAGGCGTCAAGTCCGGTGTCATCAAAGCATGCCACGACCATTGCGTCAGCGTCCTTGTGCTGTTCAGCGGTATTCAGCAGCCCGTCGAGGCTGCGTGCAATATCAAGATAGCCCTGAATGCTGGCTGGGCCGCTTTCAGGCTGGACCGTGACAACGTGTGTTTCCGGGCGGGCAACCCGCTGCGCGACTTCATTGATTGTTTGCGTCATGGTCGCGGTTGTGTTGGGGTTTATGACAAGCAGCTTCATTGTGCCTCCTTTCCTTCCATGGCGCGGTTTGCACGCCAGAGTGACTGTGGTTCTTCCAGAAAATGAGAGAGACCTGCGTCTTGGATCGCGCGGTCAGCCGCTTGGGCTGCGCCGTCCAAAACAGTTTCATAATCCAGTGTTTGGGAAATCCGTCCCCGCAACACGATCTGACCGTCAACGACAACAGTGTCCACATCAGCGGCAGTCGCGAAATGGGTCAGTTTGTGCAGTGGCATAGTCGGCGGATAAAGGTGCGCCTTGCGCATATCAACAAGCACGACATCGGCCTTCTTGCTAACCTCGAGAGATCCGATTTCATGGTCCAATCCAAGCGCGCGTGCTGCATCAATTGTCGCCATCTCCAATACCTTGCCCGGTGGCATCCAACTAGGATCAGCGAAATGGCGGCGGTGATAGTGCATGCACTGGGCCATGTGCCTGAACATGTCATATCCGCGATCTGGCGCGGCGGCGTCTGATCCAAGCGCGACGTTCACCCCCTCTCCGATCAACTCGGGTACGGGACAACGGCCGAGGATCGACATGATCGCACTTGGGTTGTGAACCACATGCGCACCCGAACGTTTCAGGGCCGCGATGTCCTCATCCGTCAGGTCCACCGAATGCGATAGCAGGGCCCGCGGGCCCAAGATGCCCAACTGCTCTGCATAAGCGATCGTGCCGTCGCGATGACCGTCTTGCGTAAAGAGCACGCCCTGCCGTACGCAAAGGTCTGCAACTGCCCGAGACATTTGCCGAACTTCAGATTCAGGCACAGTTTCGCGGTCAGTGGGCGCATAAACGGGCATGATGACACAAACGCCCGTCCGCTGGGCAAGGATATCATTTCGGCGCGCAATCAGATCTTCGCTGACCTCCATCTGACGTGCAAAACTGATGGTGGTGTCGCGTCCGTCAGGCCCGCGGTATGTCCGCGGAAAGGGGCGGCGGCCCGGCCCCACGGCCAGCATCGTGCGCAGTCCGCTTTCGCGTGTGACATCGCAATGGGCATCACCAAAGGCCGGATCATCCGTGCGGTAGATATCAGCACCGCCACCTAGGAGTGTCACAGCAGTCGTAACACCGGACATCAGCCGCTCGAGCTGCGTAAGACGGGCTTCTGCGCGCCAAAACGCAACGTCTGAATAGCGGGCATAGATGGCCTCGCAGGCGGTAAACCAACCATCGAGGTCGCAAGGTGCCAATGACCGGATCAGGCCATGGCCAGCGTGGGAATGGCTATCAATCAAACCAGGGATCGCCGCCATGCCGCTTGCATCGATAACCTGTCCGGCATCATCTGCCAGATGTGCAAGTTCGGCATCCGGTCCAAGTGCCGTGATGCGGTCTGCAGTGATGGCCAAGGCCCCGTCATTTATCACACGGCGATCAGGATCGACGGTGACAAGTGTCGCGTGGCGGATCAATATATCTGTCATTGCGCGGCATTCTTGATCGGATAAGTGGATGCAAAAATCTCGTCAACGGGGGGGTGTCCAAAGGTACGGTCTGGATACTGTGCCTTCATCCCGTCAAACTGGGTTTGCGCCTGCGCACGCATCTTTGCATGGTCAACACCTGCAATTTGCCCGTCTTGCATGACGATGCGCCCGTCGATCACCACGGTGCGCACATCCCGACCTGATCCGTTAAGCAAAATTGTCTGGATCGGGTCAATGACCTGCCCTACGGCCGGATCATCCAATGCGATCACGGTAATATCTGCGCGCGCACCGGGGCTGAGCCGACCCAGATCATCGCGTCCAAGAGCCTGCGCGCCACCTACCGTTGCCGCATTATAAAGATCAGCGGATGTAATATCAGCGCCATCCCCCGCCAGCCGCGCCGTCATCAAGCCGACTTGCATGTTTGCAATCATGTCTGGCGGGTGTGTGTCCGTTCCCATCCCGATTGTGACGCCTCGGTCGCGGTATCGCGCAAAACTTTGTAAGCTGCTGCCGCCCCGCGCCATGACCAGCGGGCAATGCGCGAGTGCTGCACCGCTGTCAGCCAGAATATCGAGATCGGGGGCTACATGCGTGATGCCATTCACGCCGGAGACATAAGTCAAATGCGGTAGAATGGCGCGCGGTCCCAGGAACCCCAGCGAGTCGAGCCATTGCGGAGGGCTCATCCCGTGCATGCGCACAATGCTGTTGTATTCGAATGCCGACTGGCAGCAATGCAACCGCACAGGGACATTCAGGTCGCGTACAGCATCTGCTGTCTCACTGAGCAGCCGCGGCGTGCATGTTTCGATCCGGTCGGGAGCAAGCATGGTGCGTATCAAACCGCCTGCCGTGTTCTCGTGGGTCTCGCAAAAGCGGCGCGCCTCTGCCAGACCGTCAAGACCACGCGCTTCATCGAAGTAGAATACGATGTCGTCCGCCTCTTTGACGTAGAGGTTCCCACTGCGGTAAGCTGGCCCGAGATAAACTCGCAGACCCAGATCTTGTGCTGCTTCGGCGGCACCTGCAAACTCGTCCCAGGTCTCTCCCCATTCGCGATAGAACAAGGAGGCAATCGGCAGGGCCGTTGTGATCCCATTGGCGATCAGTCGGGTAAAGGCATAGCGCTTCTGCCAGCGCAACTCCTCGGGCGCGTACATTTCGCGCGGCCCAGCCTTCATGTAGCTTTCCGGCCAAATGCGGCCTTTTTTCCAGGCGGGCTGATTGTCCAGTCCCAGCACTGTCGTATCGAGATCAGATAACGCGTCGAGGTCAATGAAGCCCGGCCCGATCAAGGCTGCGCCGCAGTCGATGCGCTGTGCGACGTCACCCGAAAAGCCATGTCCTACAAAGATGATCTCGCCGTCTTCAAAGACGACCTCGCCGCGGGGCAGAAGAATATGTTTGTCGTTTTCGTGCCCGACGACCCAATCTGCGGTCATCAGGGTCCGGCCTGTTTCACGCTTGTTCATCATGGGGCCTTTGTCAGCGCGCGGCCGTCACGTGCAACGATACGACCGCCTTTCAGAACCAACCGACGCGGGGGATGTGCGACGACAGCGTGTGTCACGCTTTCTGCATCCACAAGCACAAGATCGGCACTGCAGCCTTCTGCGATCCCGTAGTTCTTGAGCCCCATAACGTGCGCACCACCATAGGTGCAGCACCAAAGCGCATGTTCGACATCCTCATCGGCGCGCAAGTTGTTGCGAAGCCCTAGCAGCATGGCGCGTTCCAACATGTCAGCATTGCCATAAGGTCCCCATGTGTCACGAATTCCGTCTGACCCCGCGCAGAGTGTCACGCCTGCTGCACGCAAATCTTCGACCAGCGGCACAGGTCGCGATACCGTGGCAACCGTGGCGATGTTGATACGTTCGTCAGCCAGTCGCGCCACAAGCGCACGGGCCCGATCACGGTCCGGCATACCCAGACAGAACGCGTGGCTGATGGTGACATTCCCTTGCATCCCCAAAGCCTGCGTACGTTCAATTATCAGCTCCATGCTGAATGCGCCCAATTCGCCGGGTTCATGCAGGTGGATATCAAGCGGTTTGCCGTGTTTCGTAGCCAACGCGAAAATCGCATCGAGATGTCCTTTTGGATCGGCGTCAATCCCGCACGGATCCAGACCTCCCACGACATCCGCGCCCATTTGCATTGCCTGTTCCATCAGGTCGCATGTGCCTGGACGGCACATCAAGCCAGACTGGGGAAAGGCAACTGTCTCGATCTCGATTTGACCAGTCAGTTCATCAGCGGTGCGCATCACGCCTTCCAAGCCTGCAAGACCCACGTCCGTATCAATATCTACGTGACTGCGGATCGCAGTGGAGCCGTGCCCCAGTGACAGTAGCGCTTGCCGCATTGACTGGCGGTACGGGTCGATATCCCACTCCTTGCGCAGCAGGCGTTCATTATCGATCTTGTCACGCAGACTTGGGCCAGCCTGATGCTCGCGCCAGCCCATGCCCCAAAGTGATTTATCGAGATGTGTATGCGCTTCCACCATGCCGGGCAGCAGAATAGCCCCGCCGCAGTCCTCGACCGTCGCCGATGTGGACTGCGTAGGTGCAATGGCTGCGATGTGTCCGTTTTCAATGAGAACGTCCGTAACGGCAGCACCCCATGGACGCACATTGCGGAGCAAGATCGGGTCGTGTTTCATAGTGTTAATTCCCGGTCTTGAGGTTTTCAGAAGCCTTCAGCTCAAATTGCTGGTCGCAGACAATGTAGTTGTCCGCATGCAAGCGGGCGATCGGCTGATAGACTTCAGGGCGAACATATCGCCCGTCAGAATCAAGGCATTCATTGCGAACATGCATCTGGACAACCTCGCCGAGCACAATTGCGCGGCGCGGGTAATCGATGATCTGGCTCAGACGGCACTCCATTGCGGCCGGTGCTTCCGCAACACGTGACGGGGCTACTTTCAAAGAGGGTGCATGTGTCAGTCCGGTTACAGCAACTTCGTCTACCTCATCAGGAAAGCCAATGCCGCAATCGACCATGGCCTGTGCCATTGGCATGTCACACAAGCTGATGACAAATTCACCATCACGGCGAATATTGCGCATCGTCTCTTTCTCGGTTCCATCAGGCTTTGCCTGAATACCCAGAATAACGATTGGCGGATCCTGAGAGAACACATTGAAAAAGCTCATAGGTGCCGCATTTGAAGCCCCATTTTCCCCTTGGGTCGAGACCAAAGCGATAGGGCGCGGCGCGACAAAACTACATAACAGACGGTAGCGGTCTGCGGGCGGCAGTTTTTCGAAATCGAAATCCATCAGGCGATCCCTTGCGTTGGTTCAGGGGGTTGGTGCGCCGCGTTTTGCGGTCCGTCAGTCACAGCATGACAGGCAACCACCCTACCGCCGCCACGTTGCGTCGTTTCGGGCGAAGTGGCACGGCACTTGTCGGTGGCCAGAGGGCAGCGCGGATTGAATGAACACCCCGCGGGTGGGTTGATTGGGTTGGGTACTTCGCCTGTCACGGCAAGGCGATCACGGCGGTTCATCGTGATGTCAGGCACCGTATCCATCAACAATTTCGTGTACGGGTGCTCGGGCGCGCTGAAAATCTGGTCTGCGGGGCCTGCTTCGACCAATCGACCAAGATACATGACGCCCACGTAGTCCGACATGAAGTCCACGACGGCCAGATCATGACTGATGAACAGATAGGTCAGGCCCAATTCATCCTGCAGATCGCGCATCAGGTTTAGAATCTGGGATTGGACAGACACATCCAAGGCAGATGTCGGTTCATCACAGACCAAAAAGTCGGGCTTGGACGAGATCGCCCGCGCGATTGAGATACGCTGCCGTTGGCCACCGGAAAATTCGTGGGGAAACTTTTCGCCATCCTGCGCGGAGAGGCCTACAAGTTCCAGCAGGCGACCAACTTCGGCGCGTTCCTCTGAACGGCTCGAGACTAGTCCAAAACTGCGCATGGGTTCAGCGATGATGTCGCGCACGCGCCAGCGCGGGTTGAGACTCGCATATGGATCCTGAAAGATCATCTGGATCCTGCGACGATTTTCACCGCGATCCGCCGCTTTTTGCGACGTGAGATCGGTTCCGTCAAACCGGATAGTGCCCGCAGTCGAACGGTGGAGGCCAACGACCAATTTCGCAACTGTCGATTTTCCACAACCGCTTTCGCCGACAAGGCTGAAGGTCTTGCCGCGTGGAATTTCGATATTCAAGCCGTCAACCGCCCGCAGGTGCCGTGTTTGCGCGCGCTCGATAATGCGGTTGAGCCATGGTGCTGACAGATCGAATGTTTTGCCAAGCCCCTCTAGTGAAACAAGTGGCTTTTCTATTTTGGTCACGACGTTCATGCCAGTTCCTCCTGAAACAGGTG
>JBFEQR010000052.1:0-9276 GCA_041549425.1 Yoonia sp.
CATCGACCCATTGCGCCTGTTCGGGGGCAGGCGCAGGGGGCGGGGCTGTTTCGGCGGGGGCCGCAAACAGGTCCGGCGTCTCCTTTGCGACTTGCGCAAGGGTGTCGTCCATCACCAACAGCCGTGATTTCAACCTTGTCCTGACAATCATTACCGGCAGATCATCGCGGGCGACGGTCGCATCCGCGCCCAGGATTTGCGGCATGATCCGCGTCGGGCCGAAAAAGACCTCTTTCTGGAAGGTGAAAGGTTCGGGGATCGCGACAAAGGCCACCGGATTGAAACCATGCGCTGTCGCAAAGCTTTCCGCCTCTGCAAGGGTTTCGCGGGCCACTGCGGCAATACGGGTGCGCCCGCCAAAGCGTTCGCAGTCGATTACCAGATCGGACAGGGCGTAGGGCGTGGTGCCGTCAAGTTTCGCCGCGATATCCTCGTCTGTGGTCAGGGTGCTGTCGATGGCGGTGTATTTGATCTGGTCGGCCGGTATGACCAGCTTGGTTGCTACGCCCTCGGGGGCCAGACTGATCGCCTTTTGGCGCATTTCGGCAAGGTCGGCATCCATGCTCGGACTGCCCACTTCTGCACGCCCCAAACGCCGCCAGCCCCGCGATGTGCGATGCAGCAACTCGATCCCTTGAAAGGATAGCGAAAGCGCGAAGTTGATGGTCATTTGCCTGCTCTAGCACTTTGGTGACAGGGGCCAAACGGCTTTTTGCCCTGTTCGCGGATGCTATAGCAGAAAGCCGCCCACGCCAAGGGCGCGGGCGGTGATACTTTGGGTCAGGCGGTTGCTTTTGCCAGTGCCTGATCAAGATCGGCGATGATGTCGTTGGCATCTTCGATGCCAATGGACAGACGCACGATATTGGGGCCTGCGCCAGCAGCCTCTTGCTGTTCTGCCGTCAACTGGCGGTGCGTGGTCGAGGCCGAGTGGATGATCAGGCTGCGCGTGTCGCCAAGGTTTGCAACATGGCTGAAAACCTCGAGGCTATCGACCAGTTTCACACAAGCGTCATAGCCCCCCTTGACCGCCACAGTGAACAGAGCGCCAGCCCCGCGTGGGCAAATCTTGGGCACCAGATGGGAATAGGGCGAACTTTCAAGCCCTGCATAGGTCACGTAATCCGTGCGCGGATCATCCTCGAGCCATTTTGCCACCTTCATCGCGTTTTCCACATGGCGGTCCATGCGCAGCGACAGGGTCTCGATCCCCATCAGCGTGTAATGCGCGGCTTGGGGGTTCATCGTCATGCCAAGATCACGCAGGCCGATGGCAATCCCGTGGAAGGTGAAAGCCAGCGGGCCAAAAGTCTCTGCGAATTTCAGACCGTGGTAGGCGGGTTCGGGCTGGGCCAGTGACGGGAATTTATCGTTGGCGGTCCAGTCGAACTTGCCGCTGTCCACCACGCAGCCACCTGTCACAGTGCCGTTGCCTGTCAGGTATTTCGTGGTCGAATGCACGACCAGCGTCGCACCATGTTCGATCGGACGGCACAGGTAGGGCGTGGCCGATGTGTTGTCCACGATCAGCGGGATGCCTGCCGCGTCGGAAATGGCAGAGATTTTGTCCAGATCGGCGATGTGCCCGCCTGGGTTGGCGATGGTTTCGCAAAAGACCGCGCGGGTGTCATCGTCGATGGCCGCAGCGACCGCATCGTAGTCGTCAAAGTCCACGAATTTCGCCGACCAGCCAAAGCGCTTGATGGTCTGGCTGAACTGCGTGACCGTACCGCCATAAAGACGGCTGGAGGCCACAATATTGCGCCCCGGTTCCATCAGCGGGAACAGCGCCATGATCTGGGCTGCGTGACCGGACGAACAGCAGACGCCGCCGACACCGCCTTCAAGCGTCGCGATGCGTTCCTGTAGTGCGGCCACCGTGGGGTTGGTCAGGCGCGAATAGATATAGCCGACCTCTTGGAGGTTGAACAAAGCTGCCGCGTGTTCGGCATCGCGGAACACATAGGCGGTTGTCTGGTAGATCGGCACCTGACGCGCGCCGGTTGCAGGGTCGGGGCGGGCGCCTGCGTGGATTTGCAGGGTGTCAAAGCCGTAGGATGGGCCATCAGTCATTTCGGGTCTCCCTTTGAAATTGCTTGTCGCAAGGTGTAGGGCTAAACGCAGGCGCACTCAACGGCCCAAAGCAAAAAGGACACATCAATGCCCGTTCCCTTTCATTTCGCCTTTCACGTTTTGGATTTGGACGAAGCGCGCGAATTTTATTCCGCAGCTTTGGGCGCGACCGAGGGGCGGTCGACCGACACATGGGTCGATTTCGACTTCTTCGGCCATCAGTTGAGCCTGCATCTGGGCACGCCGTTTGCCAATGAACCTACCGGCAAGGTCGGCGATCACATGGTCCCGATGCCGCACTTTGGCGTGGTCCTGCCGCTTGAGGATTGGACCAAGTTGGCGGGGCGTCTGGAAGACCGGCAGACAGATTTCATCATCGCACCTTCAGTCCGTTTCAAAGGCGAGGCGGGCGAGCAATGGACGATGTTCTTTCGCGACCCTTCAGGCAACCCGATTGAGGTAAAGGGGTTTGCCGACACCAGCGGTATTTTCGCAAGCTGAGTAGGGGGTCGTGCGGCCGCGCGTGTGCCAAGATTAGAAATAGAACTGTTTTTGCGATGATTGCAGTGAATGACTGGTCTGGGCCGATTCTGTTGAAAAACTCTTTGCTGCAACTGCAAGTTCTTAAAAAGCAGAAAATTGTTCTCCTTTAGTCAGAATACACCAAGAAAACCTGGCAAAACTTGAAGGAACCAGAATGCTTTTCTGCCAAATCTAGCCCGAATGCCCGATATCGGAGTTTTTCAACAGAATAGGCCCAAACCTCCCGGATGCTGCGCACTGCATGAATGGCCATTTTCTGTTAGGTTCGTGGCCCAATTTATGCTTATTTGTCGAGGATATTGGGGGTTGCAATGAACAAAGAAAACCACGCCACACGCATCGGGCACGTGAACCTGAAGGTGTCAAATCTGGAAAGTGCAATAGCGTTTTATACCGACGTGATGGGCCTGACGCTCATGCAGCGGTTCGGAACCGGCGGTGCTTTTTTGGGGTATGGCGGATATCATCATCACATCGGGCTGAACACCTTGTCGAGTGCAGGTGGCGCTCCGCCGCCCGAAAGCTGCACTGGCCTACACCACGTGGCATTTCTGTATCCTGATCGAGATGCACTGATCGCGGCGGTCCAACGCGTAATGACGCATCTGAAGGACGTTGCAAGCGACGAAGTCCCGCAAGTCAGAGACCATGGTGTTAGCGAAGCCGTCTATTTTCACGATCCGGACAATATCCAGATAGAGATGTATTGTGACAAGCCGACAGAAGCCTGGCCGTACGATACTGCTGGCAACCTTGCGATGTTCAATGAGCCGGTTGAATTGGAGACTTTTCTTAACTCGTAGCTGACAAAGGCTCATCGCGGAGCGATTGCGCGTTTCCGAGAAAGCGCCCCTTCGGAATGCGGCAACCAAGGTCCGCTTCGTCCCGCATTGCCGCCATTCATCCATGCAGCGTTTTGCAGCTTTCGTGCCTGAAAACTTTGTCTAGGGCCTTACTTCAGATCCTAGGCTCACTGGGTTCTACAAAAGGCGTCAGCGCAGCCAGAAACCGGCTGATTTAATCTTGTTGCGAATGGCCTTTTCGCGGCGCGGCAGGTCTTCGCGGTCGAACATATCGCGCAGTTTGTGGCCGCGTTTCTGGTAGATCAGGCGTTTGAACGGCTCATGCAGCTTGAGCAGCTTCTTGATCTTGTTGGGCGCGGAAACCTGCTCAAGAAACGAAATCTGCGCATCTGTGCCGGTGGCATAAAGCAGGGGCAGCGCGCGGTAGTGGCAGCTGACATCCCCGTCCAGACCCGCCAGTGCGGGCATGGGGCGACCGCCGCCCAAGCTGTGGATCACCAAGGGAAGGGCTATCTGATCCAGCCACGGATCAAGGGGTTGGATCACCAGTTCCTGCGGGCGATCATCGCGGATCGACGTGGCATATGCGGCAAAACGGTCCCCGAACACCGCCGGATCGGCCCCGTAAAACCAGCCGGCGTTGAAATACAGATAGCGTTCCCAGTATTCATCAGGCTGCGTCAGATCAAGACTGCTTTCGAAATCCAGCCCGAAGCGGTCATAAAGCGATTTCCAGATCGCCGTGTAGCCCGGCCAGTACAGCTCTTCCACCGGCCATGTCGCCTCGCGCTTCATCGAGGCGGCGGGGCGGGCGAAATCAAACGGTATCTGCATCAGATCACCGGTGATCAGCGTGTCGGTATCAAAGAAAACGAAGGGCTCACCTGCGGGCAGCGCGGCCAATGCCTCGATCTTGTTGCCATAGGGATAGTCCTGCCCGAAATGCCTGCTTTCAAAAGGCAGGATTTGCGCGCCCATCTGCCCCAGCGCATCCCTGACGGGTTCTGTCATGCGCGGATCACGCTGCCACAGGTCACCCGGCTGTGGTTCGGCCACGAAAAACTGCCCCTCGAAATCCGGCGTGCTGTGCCGCAAAGAGGCCGCGAAAAGCAGGGCCTCGTATTCCAATCGACCGCGCTGGCCAATGATCACGATGTTGAACGGTTTCCCCGTGGGGCTGGCGTGGGGCATGAGGTGCTTTCGCGGCAGACTGCTGTGCCACGCGTTTAGCTTAGCCACGTGGCGGCTGGCAAGTTGTGGGGTGCAATGCGGGCGTTAAGGGTTTGACTCTGCACCGACCGCCCTTTTAGGGTCGCCCGAATTCGCGACAGATCGCAAAGCAAAGAAGGCATCCCATGACACAGGTCCAAAAGAATTTTATCGCAGGCGAATGGGTCAGCGGCCCCTCCGAAATCGAGAACATCAACCCGTCTGACCTGTCCGATGTTGTTGGTGTTTTCGCGCAAGCCAGTGGTGACCAACTGGATGATGCTGTCAACGCGGCGCGCCGTGCCCAAGCTGAATGGGCCGCCTACGGGTTGGAGCGCAAGCAAAACGTCCTGATGGCCATTGGCAATGAACTGATGGCGCGGGCCGAGGAACTGGGCACGCTTTTGAGCCGTGAAGAGGGCAAGCCGCTGGCCGAAGGCAAAGGCGAGGTGTTCCGCGCGGGGCAGTTCTTTACCTATTTTGCCGCCGAGGTTCTGCGCCAGATCGGCGACACCGCCGACAGTACCCGCGACGGGATCGAAGTGGACGTGCGCCGTGAACCGGTGGGCGTTGTTGCCATCATCAGCCCGTGGAATTTCCCAACGGCGACAGCCAGTTGGAAGATCGCCCCTGCCTTGGCCTTCGGCAATGCGGTGATCTGGAAACCTGCCAATCTGACGCCTGCCTCTGCTGTGGCGCTGACCGAGATCATATCGCGGCAGGACATCCCCAAGGGGTTGTTCAATCTGGTAATGGGGGCAGGGCGCGACGTGGGGCAACGTCTTGTCGAAAGCGCAGGGGTGGATGCGATTTCCTTCACAGGCTCGGTGCCTGTGGGCAAGGGGATCGCTGCGGCGGCAATCCAGAACCTGACCAAAGTACAGATGGAAATGGGGTCCAAGAACGCGCTGGCGGTGATGGATGACGGCGATCTTGATCTGGCGGTCACGCTGGCGCTGGGCGGGGCGTTTGGTGGTACGGGGCAAAAGTGCACGGCCTCGTCGCGTCTGATTGTCCATGAAGCTGTTCACGATGCCTTTGCCGAAAAACTGATTGCCGGTGCGCAGGCGATGAAAGTCGGTCATGCGCTGGGCGAAGGCACGCAAATCGGCCCTGTCGTCAGCGCGCAGCAGTTGAGCGAAAATCTGGCTTATGTCGAAAAGGGCCAGTCAGAGGGCGCTGAACTGGCCTGTGGCGGTGTGCGTGTGGAGCGCGAGACCGAGGGTTATTTCATGACACCGGGTGTGTTCGTGAACACGACCAACGATATGGTGATCAACCGCGAAGAAATGTTCGCCCCGCTTGCCGCCGTCATCAAGGTCGGCAGCTACGAAGAGGCATTGCACACCGTCAACGACACCAACTTTGGCCTGACCTCGGGGATTGTCACCAAAAGCCTCGCGCGTGCCACGCACTTCCGCCGCAATGCGCGGACGGGCTGTGTGATGGTCAACCTGCCCACGGCTGGCACGGACTATCACGTACCCTTTGGCGGACGCGGTGACAGCTCTTACGGGCCACGCGAACAGGGGCAATATGCGGCCGAGTTCTATACGACCGTAAAGACCGCCTATATCTCCTCGGGTATGCCGGAGTAACAGACGATGTATCTGATCGACGGTCTGCAATACGCCAATTGGTCGCCCAAAATCTTTCGCCAGATGCGCGAAGGTGGCGTGGACGCGGTGCATGTCACTATCGCCTATCACGAGAACTTTCGCGAAACGGTTCTGAATATCGAGGCTTGGAACCGCTGGTTCGAACAGTATCCCGATCTGATCTTTCACGGGGAATGGGCCAGCGACATCGACAAGGCGCGTGAAACCGGACGCACGGCGATCTTTTTCGGCTTTCAGAACCCCAGCCCGATCGAAGATGACATCGGACTTGTCGAAGTGCTGCACAAGCTGGGCGCGCGTTTCATGCAGCTGAGCTATAACAACCAGTCCCTGCTGGCGACGGGGTGTTACGAGGCCGAAGACCCCGGCATCACCCGTATGGGCCGTCAGGTGATCCGCGAAATGAACCGTGTGGGCATGGTCGTAGACATGAGCCACTCTGCCGATCGCTCGACCATCGAGGCGGCAGATATCTCTGAGCGCCCGATTGCCATCACCCATGCCAACCTGCACAGCTGGCAGCCGGCCCTGCGCAACAAACGCGACGACGTGGTGCGTGCTGTGACGCAAAACGGCGGCATGATGGGGTTTTCGCTTTATCCCCATCACCTCAAGGGTAAGGGCGACTGCTCGGTTGAAAGCTTTTGCCAGATGGTCGCAGATGCGGCAGCGCAATTCGGTGTGCAGCACTTCGGGATCGGGTCGGATTTGTGTCAGGACCAGCCTGACAGCGTGGTCGAATGGATGCGTGTGGGCCGCTGGAGCAAAGACATCGACTATGGCGAAGGCTCTGCCAGCGCGCCGGGTTTCCCGCCAATGCCCCCGTGGTTTGAAGACAACCGGCACTTTGGCAATATTGCCAAAGGGTTGCGCGGCGTCGGGTTTGACAAGGGCGAGGTTGCCCAACTGATGGGCGGCAACTGGTACCGGTTCTTTGCTGAAAACTTTGGGCCGCAGGAAGGATAGCACCGCCTGTCGGTCGGGCTGTGACGCCCGCGGGGGGTGAGCGTCAAGGTGGCCGCAAAGAAATCCGCTTTGGCAAAAAGAAATTCGGAACCTCCGGCGCTGGAGGTGTGTTGATCCTTTGAGAGAGAAAAAGGAGCAGCACAATGCAAGAGCAAGCCCATCAATCATCCTATGGTCGTTTCCTTGCCATGGTCGGCACCTCGACGGCGATCATGTTCGGCCTGATGTATCTGAACACCTACGATCTCGGGCACGTGTTTTTCAGCGAAACGCGGTTCTACATGACCTTTGTCATGGGCGCGGTCATGGCCGTCGTGATGCTGAGCTTCATGCTGGGCATGTACCGCGACAAAGCGGTGAACACAGCATTCTATGCGGGGTCTGCCGTTGTATTTGTGGTTGCGCTCTGGCTGGTACGGTCACAGCACACCGTGCAGGATGTCAGCTGGATGAAGGCGATGATCCCGCACCATTCCATTGCCATCCTGACGAGTGAACGTGCCGAAATTTCCGACCCGCGCGTGCAACAGCTTGCCACCCAGATCATCGCGGCGCAGCGCCGCGAAATTGACGAGATGAAAGCGCTGATCGCTGAACTGGAAGCACAATAGTCGACCCAAGACGCGACCACGACACCACGGACCGTCATCGGCAGAGCGACGGCCCTTCGCGTACAGGACTAGAGATCGGTGAGCGTCCCCAGCGCACGCTCTGCCGCGAAGCCCACTGTTTCGGACACCGTAGGGTGCGCATGAACAGACAGCGCGATGTCTTCCAGCGTTGCACCCATTTCAATCGCCAGCGTGCATTCGGCAAGCAATTCGCCTGCATTCGCCCCGATCAGGGTGGCCCCAAGGACGCGGTGCGTGTCAGGGCAATAGACCAGTTTGGTCAGCCCGTCGCCCCCGCCAGAGGCAAGGTTGCGCCCGCTTGCGGCCCAAGGAAAGCTGGTCGTTTTGTGCTTCACGCCGTCCGCCTTGGCCTGCGCCTGTGTCAGCCCGACCCACGCCAGTTCGGGGTTGGTATAGGCCACCGACGGGATCAGCTTTGTATCGAGGGCCGCGGCATGACCGCTGGCGACCTCGGCTGCGACATGTCCCTGATGGGTGGCGCGGTGGGCCAGCATGGGGTTGCCCGTGACATCGCCAATGGCGAAAATTCCGTCAACATTCGTCCGGCAAGAGGCGTCAACGCTGATAATCCCGCGGTCGTCCATATCGACGCCAGCGTTCTGGGGGGACACTTTTGGCCCGTTTGACCGCCGCCCGACGGATTGAATAACCGCATTGCCGGAGAGTTCGCCTGAAAAGGCGCCTTCGCAGGTCAGCGTGACGGCTTTTTTGCTGACGTTTACCGCGCTGACCTTGGTTTCGGTGTGGATGGTCACATCCTGCGCCTCAAGTGCGGCATGCAGGATACGGACAGCCTCCGCATCGGCCCCGGGGGCGATCTGGTCGGCCAGTTCCACTACGGTGACCTTTGCGCCCAAAGCACTATAGACCGTCGCCATTTCCAGCCCGATGATTCCGCCACCCACGATGACAAGGTCTTTGGGGATTTCACGCAGGTCAAGCGCTGCCGTGCTGTCCCAGATCCGGTCATCCTCGGGCCAGTCGGGTAGTTGGACAGGCGCAGAGCCCACGGCAATGACAACCTGATCAAAGGTCCAGTCGGTCCCGTCGATATCGACGGTTTTGGCGTCCTTGAAGGTCGCCGTGCTCTTGATGGTCTCGACCTTGCGGCGCTTGGCCAGCCCCGTAAGCCCGCCTGTCAACATGCCGACAACGCCGTCTTTCTTGTCGCGCAGTTTGTCGAGATCGATCTTCGGCTTTGAAAACGCGATGCCCCAGTCATCCGTCATCTCATGCGCTTCGCGGATCACCTCTGCGGCATGCAGCAGCGCCTTGGAGGGGATACAGCCTTCGTTCAGGCATACGCCGCCCAAAGTGGCGCGGGGATCGACCATGACCACCTTGCGGCCCATATCGGCCGCGCGAAAGGCGCAGGCATAGCCACCGGGACCGGCCCCGATGACCATCAGTTCGGCATGGTTGCTCATGTCA
>JBFEQR010000053.1:0-9267 GCA_041549425.1 Yoonia sp.
ACGATCAGACTGTCGATCTGGCCCTGCTTGCCCAACAGCCTTTGCGCCACGCCGATATCTGTCAATGCGACACCGGGGGCTGTATCTGGTGTGACGATCACGTCAAACCCATCCAGTTTTGCCGCCGTTTGCGCATTTGCAAAAAGCTGCCCCTGCCCTGTCAGAAAGCCGGTGATGTCCACCCCCTGCGCGGGCGTGACTGGACCGATGCCCAAAGGGGCCGTCAGCGGCTCGACGCCGACGATGCGCACACCGTCCAGACGGCCTTGCACGACGGGGCTGACCAGCCACCCCGCGCGGCGCAGCGCCACATAGGTGGCTTGCGGCATGGGTTGCCCGTCACGCCGGACCAGCCTGTCATACTGCGCCTCGCCCAAGGTGGCGGCGGCGGCATCGTAGCTGGCGCGCGCTTCGGCATTCACGGCCTGCACGCCAGACCAAAGGGCTGTCGCCAGCGCCAACCCCGCAAGCAGTGTGAACAGCTGCAAAGGGTTGCGCCACCAATGCGACAACAGCGCCTGAAGGGCGGCCTTGGTCATGCGACTTTGCCTGCACGCAGGTGCAAACGGCGCGACATGCGCGCGGCAAGAGCGTCGGAATGGGTCACCATCAACAATCCCGCGCCGGTTTCGGCCACCAGTTCCAGCATCAGGTCCATCACGGTGGCGGCGGTGGTTTCATCCAGATTGCCGGTAGGTTCGTCGGCCAGTACCAAACGCGGTCTTGGTGCCAGCGTGCGCGCAATGGCCACCCGCTGCTGTTGGCCACCGGACAGCTGTTCGGGATATTTGCCAAGATGTGGCGAAAGCCCCATGCGGTCGGCCAGCGTCGCGGTCCATGCAGGATCATCGCGCCCCGACAGACGCGCCTGAAACGCGATATTGTCGGATACCTTCAGGCTGGGGATCAAGTTGAACTGCTGGAACACAACGCCCACCGTGCCGCGCCGCAAGGCCGCGCGTCCGTTGTCGTCAAGGCTTGCGATATTCTGGCCCGCAAGCACGATTGCCCCGCGATCCGGCGCATCAAGGCCCCCGATCAGGTGCAAAAGCGTGCTTTTGCCGCTGCCGGATTCGCCGGTCAGGGCCAGCGTCTCGCCCGCGTCCAGCGTCAGATCAATCCCGCGCAGCACCGCAAAAGGCCCATCGGCGGTTTGGTAGGTCTTGTGTATGTCTTGCACCGATAAAAGCATTGCGCCCTCTTGTTTGACCTCAAGGTAACGCAGCAAGAGCCGAAGGAAACCACCGTGCCGCCACGTTTTGCTGGCCAATGGCCGCGCGTGATGTAGCAATACGGCAAAAGGCAAAAGAGGTCGGACATGAAAGACATCGTAATTCTGGGCGGCGCGCGGACCGCCATTGGCGCATTTGGCGGATCATTGGCAGCCACATCGCCGATTGAACTGGGCACGATCGTCGCAAAAGAGGCATTGGCCCGCGCTGGCGTGGATGGCGCACAGATCGGGCATGTGGCTTTCGGGCATGTGATCAACACCGAACCCAAGGACATGTACGTCAGCCGTGTCGCCGCGATGAACGCGGGCATCCCCGACACGACACCCGCGATGAACGTCAACCGTTTGTGCGGCTCCGGCGTGCAGGCCACGGTGTCGGTGGTCCAGTCGCTGATGCTGGGCGACGCGGAATTTGCCCTTGCTGGCGGCACAGAAAACATGAGCCGCTCACCCTTTATCATCCCCGATCAACGCTGGGGCGCGAAAATGGGCGATGTGCAAACGCGCGACATGATGCTGGGTGCGCTGAACTGCCCGTTCGGGACAGGCCACATGGGTGTGACGGCAGAAAATGTCGCCGCCGAACATGACATTTCCCGCGCCGATCAGGACGCCTTTGCCCTGCAAAGCCAGAAGCGCGCGGCGGCGGCGATTGCGGCGGGGTACTTTGACAGCCAGATCGTGCCGGTGCCGGTCAGGAAACGCCGCGAAATGGTGGATTTTGCGCGCGACGAACACCCCAAGGCGACAACACTTGAGGCTTTGGGCGGTCTGCGCCCTGTTTTCCAGAAGGACGGGACAGTGACTGCGGGCAATGCCTCGGGCCTCAATGACGGCGCGGCGGCACTTGTCCTTGCGACGGCAGATGCAGCTGAAAAGGCCGGATTGACCCCGAAATTCCGCGTGCTGGGCTATGCCCATGCCGGTGTGCGACCAGAGGTGATGGGCATCGGTCCTGTCCCTGCCGTGCGCAACTTGCTGGAAAGGACCGGCCTCGCTGTCGGTGATTTCGACGTTATCGAAAGCAACGAAGCCTTTGCGTCCCAAGCGCTTGCCGTGACCAAGGAACTTGGCCTTGATCCCGCCCGCGTGAACCCCGATGGCGGCGCGATTGCGCTGGGGCATCCTGTGGGCGCAACCGGCGCGATTATCACCATTAAGGCGATGTACGCGCTGGAACGTACGGGGGGCAAACGCGCGCTGATCACCATGTGCATTGGCGGTGGACAAGGTATCGCACTGGCGATCGAGCGCATCTGACTTGCAGCTGGCGCGCGGGCATGTTTGAAGCAGACAGTATTGCAAATCTGAAAGTCCGCACCCGTGTCTGATCGCCCTACCCTGCGCCATGTCGTCTTCTTCAGCGCCAAGGAAAAAGCCGATATTCCGCGGATTGTAGACGGGCTGCAGATGCTGGCAGACATCCCGCACAGCAGCTTGTTCGAAGTGCGCCAAAACACCCGCGACGATGCACTTTCATCAGAGGTGGATGTCGTCGTCTATGCCGAGTTCGAAAGTGCTGACGCATTGGCGGCCTATAAGGCCGACCCGCTTTATGAGGCGTCGATCAAGGCCGTGCGCCCGTTGCGCGATATGCGCATCGCAGCGGATTTCTAGAAGCCGATGCGTTTCTGACGCTCTGACAGGTCGGCTATCACGCTCATCGCCGCCAAGGCCGAACTGCGTGGATTATCCGGCAGACCATTGCCGGAAATGACAAAGGCAAAGTGGCCAAAGGCCCCTTCGGCGCGCACTTCATGGATATTGGTTGTGATTGTCGGGTCCGCGATCAGTTCGACCTTGGTTTCATCAAAGCCGATACCGGCCAGTGCCACCGCCGCCGCAACATTTGCGTTCTTGGGATATGCCAAAGCTGCAGCGCGTGCTGTTCCTGTGAAATGCGTGGCCGTTTCTGTCAGACTGTCCAGATCCAGCACTTTTTCGGCGGGCGATCCGGCCCAGCCTTTTGGGGGTTTGCGCCCTGTATAGGTAACTTGCGTGATTTCGCCCGCAGCGGCAGCGCGCAAGGCATCCAGCCCGCCGATGGCACCGCTGCAAAGGTGCAGGCGCGCATTTCCGGCCTCGGCTGCGGCGCGTAACCTTGCCTCTAGTGCCGCATCGGCCAAAGCCCCCAGCGACACCGTCAGTACATCAATCCCCATCCCAAGCGCGGCAGGTCCGTGGGCGGCCAAAGCCGCATGTCCTCCGCAATCGACAATCAGATCCGGACGTTCGGGCAAAGCGCCCAGATCGGAAATGCGCTGCGGATCTACGCCCTCTTTGCCGGCACGCACGATCTGGGCCACTTCGGTGATACCAAGGGCGGCAATGCGCCCCCGCACGTATTGGCCGATGGCCCCATGTCCGATGATCGCGATTTTCATCGGTTCAGCTCGGGTAGTCGCGCAAAAAGACCCATTTGTCACCGTCAGACAGGTCAGGATCATAGGCATAGCCGCCGGTGGTGAAATCCTTGATGCCCTCCGCCTCGGTGACGCGGTTTTCGACCACGAAACGCGCCATCGCGCCGCGGGCGCGCTTGGCAAAGAAACTGACGATGCGTGGTTTGTTGTCTTTGAGTTCCATAAAGGTGGGCGTGATCACACGCAGCTTCAGCGCCTTGTTATCTGCCGCTCCAAAATATTCCTGGCTGGCACAATTGACCAGCGTGTCCGTGCCCACTGCTGCTGCCTGCGCGTTCAAGGCTTTGGCAATCGTGTCACCCCAATAGTCATAAAGCGATTTGCCGCGCCGTGTCTTCAACCGGCTGCCCATTTCCAGACGATAGGGCTGGATCGCGTCCAGAGGGCGCAACAGGCCATAAAGACCCGACAGAATGCGCAAGTGATCCTGCGCCCATGCCAGATCTTCTTCTGACAGGGTTTTTGCCTCCAGCCCCTGATAGGTGTCACCATTGAACGCCAGTGCCGCGGGTTTCGTCGCGCTGCTGTCCGGTTCCGCCGCGAATGCCTTGAACCGGTCGCGGTTCAGGCGGGCCAGATCGTCAGAGATGCTCATCAACCCTTTCAGTTCCGTCAGGGTCAGATTGCGCGCTGTCTTGGAAAGCCGCACCGCGTCTTCCTGAAAATCAGGCGTCGTGGCGGGCACATCGAGGGGGTCCATATCAAGCGATTTGGCAGGCGAGACAACGACAAGCATTCTGGCATCCTTTTTGGTCTTGAAGAGGGATGTAACATGCTCTGCGGTGTTGACCACCCCCGTGTCCGCGTGCTGTGTATGTCGCAAATGAAATAGGAGCCCGTAATGAAACTATGTCGGATCGAAACCAAAGACGGGATCAAGCCTGCGGCGCTGGACGCAGCCGGACAGTTGCGTGATTTGTCAGCGCATATTGATGATGTGACAACGGCCCAGATCACACCGGAGGCATTGGCGCAGCTTTCTGCTGTTGATCTGGCAGAACTGCCGGTCGTGACGGGCAAGGCCCTGCCCTTTTTGCGCGACGTGCGGCGGGTGTTTGGCATCGGGCTGAACTATTATGACCATGCCTCCGAAATGGACTTGGCGATCCCCGAACACCCCATTTTGTTCACGAAAGCCTGCGACGTGACCGGTGCCCACGATCCGATCGTGATCCCCAAGGATGCACAGAAGACCGATTGGGAGTGTGAGTTGGGCGTCGTCATCGGAAGCCGCGCCCTGCATGTGGCCGAAGACGACGTCCCCGACCATATCGCCGGCTACTGTGTCGCGAACGATGTGTCCGAGCGGCATTTCCAGATGGACCTTGGCGGGCAATGGGTCAAAGGCAAATCAGCCGACAGCTTTGCACCCGTTGGCCCCTATCTGGTAACAAAGGATGAAGTCGCAGACCCCCAGAACCTTTCCATGTCGCTTGAGGTGAACGGCGAAACGATGCAGCAGAGTAGCACCAGAAGCATGATCTTTTCAGTCAAGCAGATCGTGGCGCATGTCAGCCGCTTTATTACTTTGCAGCCCGGTGATCTGATCCTGACGGGTACGCCCTCGGGTGTGGGTGGCGGCAAAAAACCGCCGCAGTTCCTGAAGGCCGGTGATGTGGTGACCGCACAAGTCGAAGGTCTGGGCGCAATGCGCCATGAGGTCGTCGCTTTCAGCGACTAGTTCAGCTGAACCTGCAAGGGATACTGGCCATCCTCGAACGGACCAAAAAGATCACCCAGATCAGGGTGATCTACCGGTTCGCCGGAATAGTCGGCAACAAGGTTTTGCTCGGATACGTAAGCCACATAAAAGCTTTGCTCGTTTTCGGCCAGAAGGTGGTAAAACGGCTGGTCTTTCTTGGGGCGGCTGTCCTCTGGGATGGCGTTGTACCATTCGTCGGTGTTCGAAAACATCGCATCCACGTCAAATACCACACCCCTGAAAGGGTGTTTGCGGTGGCGCACAATTTGGCCAAGGTGATATTTTGCGTGTGTCTTGAACATATTCGTAACCTTACCCTTCTATATGGCCGCCGCACATGCAAAGTCCACGGGGTGTGACGATAAATAAAGGAAACAGTCTGTGAACCTTGCCCTGACGGTCTTGAATATTACGGCTCCTGTCTTTCTGTTGGCCGCAGTGGGCTTTGCATGGGTCAAGATGGGGTTCGAGTATCGGGTCGAATTCGTCACCCGCCTTGCGATGACCCTGTCCGTGCCCTGCCTGATCTTTGTGGCCCTGATGAAAACCGACGTCGCGCCAGAGGCATTGGCGGCCCTGTCGCTGGCTTCTTTTGCAGCTTACGGCCTTGTGTTGATGGGGTGTTTGATCCTTGTCAAAGCGGCGCGGTTGAACACGCAAACCTATCTTGCGCCGCTTATTTTCGGCAACACCGGCAACCTTGGCCTGCCGTTGGCATTGTTCGCTTTTGGTGAGATCGGCTTGGGCTATGCGGTGGTTGTTTTCGCAGTCATGGCAATTCTGTCATTCACCATCGGCATCTGGATGGTGGCTGGCAGCGGGTCGTTCAAACGCGTCATTCAGGAACCTCTGGTCGGTGCGACACTGCTGGGCGCGCTGTTCTTGTGGCAAGGCTGGGAAACACCGGCCTTTCTGACCAATGCCATCGAACTGATCGGCCAGATGGCCATTCCCATGATGCTGATCACCCTTGGTGTGGCGGTGGCGCGGCTTGAGACAAAGGCGATGACCCGCGCCGTCATTCTGTCGGTGTTCAAGGTCTTCATCTGCGTCGGGGCGGCATGGCTGGCAGCAACATGGTTCGCACTGGAGCCGGTCGCAGCAGCCGTTTTGATCGTTCAGGTCGCCACACCCGTTGCCGTTACATCCTATCTGATCGCTGAAAAATACGGAGCAGATGCGCAGCCTGTGGCGGGTCTTGTCGTGGCGTCGACCCTCTTGTCTGTGATCGCTCTGCCGATCATCCTCGCATTTGTGATCTGACGCGGGTCCTTGGGGATTCCCAGAACGGACCCAAAGCGCTATGCTGTAAGAAAACAAGACAAAGCGAGAGGCATATGAGCAGTATCTTTCGCGCCATAGCATGTGTGCTGTTGCTGGGTAGCTGCGGGGCTTCGGGTGAATTCTCCGCGCCGCGCGACCTGGACAACGCCTGTAGCATCGTGTCAGAGCGCCCGGAATATCTTCGCGCATTTCGCGCGGCAGAACGCAAATACGGGGTGCCCGTCCCCTCGATGATGGCGATCATCTATCAGGAAAGCAAATTCATCGGCAACAACAGGCCGCCGCACCGCTATGCCTTGGGCGTCATTCCGACAGGGCGCCAGTCAACTGCGATGGGGTATAGTCAGGCGCTGGACGGCACATGGGAAGAATACCAGCGGATCACCGGCAAACGCAGCGCACGGCGCGAGCGCATCAATGACGCCACCGATTTCATGGGCTGGTACATGACATTGACAGTAGAGGAAACCGGCGTAGCGATCAGCGACACCCGCAACCAGTATCTGGCCTATCACGACGGGCGCACAGGCTTTTTGCGCGGCACATGGCGTTCAAAAAGCTGGCTTGTCCGCATCGCAAACGAGGTCGAAGGGCGGGCGATCATGTATGACCAGCAATTGCGATCCTGCCGCAAACGCTGATCCCAACGAAAAGGCGGCCCATACTGGCCGCCTTTTGCCTTTCGCAATGCTGCTTTAGTTGCCTTGCTTGCGGATTTCCTGCTGGATGTTGAACAGCACGCTGCTGATGTCCCCGCCCGTTTCAAGATCGTTCAGGATCACCGTTGTTTCACCGCCCAGATCATCGGTGACGATCCATTGGCGCAACTCGACAGGATTGGCGGTAAAGACCAACTGGATGCTGCCATAGTCCGGATGATCAGGGTCCTGCGCGGTCACGGTCGTTGTGGCGTGATCTGACACCACATTCGTCACCATGCGCGCACGCTCCAGATCCACATTCTCGGCCAGAATGATGCTCAGCGGGGTCCGGCTTAGCGGATACTGCTCCGGTCCGGTGTTCGAGCGCGGATCAAAGATGGCGACAGTGCCGGCACTGGCCAGCACCAGTGACTGCGCGGGGGGATTATACTCGAACCGGATGCGGCCCGGGCGTTTGATGTAAATCTGACCGGTGGACAGGCTGCCGTCCTGATTGATTTGCGTAAAGCCCCCTTGGGCGGTCTGAAGCCGGTTAAGGTAGTCTGAAATCTGGCCAAGCGTCAGCGGTTGCGCAGAAACGGTACCCGCATAAAGCGCAAGCGCCGTGGCGACGAAGAATGTGAGAATGCGTTTTTTCATTTGTCTTACCTATGTGTTCAGGTGCCGGTTTGCACCTTTTGCATGTCCCGAACAACAGCATGTGATCGCACGCTAAGCGATATCGCGCTGCATGTTAGGCAATAGCAGCACCAAAAGAAAAGCCGCGCGGCATGACACCGGCGCGGCTTTTCCCTTTGGGCATAGTCATAGATTAGCGCACCCACACCTCGACACGGGTATAGTCGCCCCCCGCAACCTGCCCGTCGATACAGGTCGCCGGTGAGACATTGCCAAAACCATAGCTGCTCAAGGTGATATTATTCTCTGCAAGAAAGCTGCCTGCCACAGTCGTCAGGACAGTCCCCATTTCCGCAGCCGCAGATGCAGAGGCCGCGATCGCCCCCTCGCTTCCTGCAGCACTGTCGGCAAAGCCTGCGAGAACGATTTCCTTGCCCGCGTTGGCCGGATCACTGATTGCTGCGACAACACTTTGGAGCATGGCACGGTTCCACGCCGCCTCTGGCCCGCTTGCGGCCCCACCGGTCATGGTTGGCGACAAACGCTGTGCGCCAAACAGGACCTGAAACATCTGACCGGCAACGGCACGCTGGGCATCGTCAAGGTCCGCATTGAGCAGCTGGCTCAACCGTGCGTTCTGTTCCGCCCCGCCTTGGGTGCGTGCGCTGAAGCTGTCAAAGCCGATTGCCAATAACGCGTTTTGTGCGTCAGGACTTGCCGCAAAATCAAAAAGTGCCGTTGGTAGGGTCGTCCCTGCTGCGGTGTTGAAACGTGCCATGACAGGGCGGACCAACGGATAGTCACCTGATGCGATGTTGAATGGTGTAGCTGCGACGGCAATATCGCATGCACCCGAGACACTGACGGGCGGCGCATCAATTGCACTTTTGGCGCTGACGATGCTGATACTGCCGGGGAACTGGTTGATTGATGCGGCAACGCCAGCCTCATCTGACATGGTCAGAACACTGCCAGCGACCTGTTTTCCAGCAGGTTCCATGATAAGCGCCTGCATCGCCTGACCCGTGGGTGATGTCGGGGGCAATTGCAGCGGCAAAATGCTCAGATCGGCGCCACCCACCTCGGACCAGTTCTTCACCTCACCAGCATAGATGCGGGCAAGATCATTCATGGAAATCGAGTTGATGCCCGCGTTAGGCGCCACAATCACCGAAAAGGACTGCAATCCCATAAGCTGATGCGATGGGGCATCGTCGGTGGCCCATGCAATCGGGTCAGCAGCCACGGGCTGCGCGCCCGTGCCACCAAGCGGAACAGTCAGAACCGCGACATCGGCCGATCCAAGATCATCTACAGGCGTCAGAACCGCTGTTTCATCTCCAG
>JBFEQR010000054.1:0-9222 GCA_041549425.1 Yoonia sp.
GCACCGGCTCGCTTGATCTGGGGATCGACTGGGGCGACGTCGATCTGGTTATTCAGGTCGGCGCGCCCAAGAACGTCAAACGGCTTGTGCAGCGTATCGGGCGGGCCAACCACCGCTATAATGCCCCGTCAAAGGCCTTGCTTGTTCCTGCCAACCGCTTTGAGGTCGTCGAATGTGTCGCCGCGCTCGAAGCTGTCAAAGCGCGCGATCTGGACGGTGATCCGGCAGGCCCCGGCCCGCGCGATGTGCTGTGCCAGCATATCCTGATTACCGCCTGTTCAGGGCCGTTTGATGCCGATGCCCTTTTTGGCGAAATCAGGACGGTTGGCGCCTTTTGCGACCTGTCGCGCGCCGCCTTTGACGACTGCCTCGATTTCGTGGCCACCGGCGGCTATGCCCTGCGCGCCTATGACAAATGGAAACGCCTGCAACAAAGGCCTGACGGGTCATGGCAACTGCGCGACCCCCGCGCGGCCCAGCGTATTCGCATGAACATCGGCACGATACAGGACACCGACACGCTCAAGGTGCGGCTGAAGGGCAATTTCAAACCTTTGGGCGAAGTTGAAGAAGCCTTTGCCGCCACGCTCACTCAGGGTGATACGTTTTTGATCGGCGGGCAGGTGGTGCGCTATGAAAACCTTAAGGAAATGACGGTCGAGGTATCGCGCCGTGCCGATAAGACACCCAAGATCGCAACCTTTATGGGCAGGAAATTCGCCAACTCCACCCAGCTGTCCCAACGCATTTTGCGCATGTTCAAACAGGACGACTGGGCCGGACTGCCGGATCACACAAAGGAATGGCTGAACCACCAGCGCAGGCTGTCAAAACTGCCCGAAGCAGACACAATTCTGGTAGAAACCTTCCCCCATGAAGGGCGCGCCTATCTGTGCGTCTACGGGTTTGCAGGGCGCAACGCGATGCAAACCCTCGGGATGCTTATGACACAGCGGATGGAGGAGCTGCACCTGCACCCGCTGGGATTTGTCGCGACAGATTATGCCACGCTGATCTGGGGTCTTGACCCCGTGGATGACCCGACGCCCTTGCTTGATCCGCAGAATATTCGCGCTGATTTTGAAACCTGGCTGTCGGGCAATGCCGTGATGAAAAAGACCTTTCGCGGGGCCGCCACCATTGCCGGACTGATAGAGCGGAACCTGCCACAAACACGCAAAACCGGCCGACAGGCCACGTTTTCCTCCGACATCCTGTATGACACGCTGGCCAAATACGATCCTGACCACCTGATGCTGCGGATCACCCGCGAAGAGGCATTGCGCGGCCTCGTCGACTTTTCGCGCATCGAAGAAATGCTTGCACGCACGCAGGGACAGACCGATCATATGGCGCTGGATCGCATATCGCCGCTGGCCTTTCCGATGTTGCTTGAACAAGGCCGTGTCGCTCTGGCGGGCAGCGCAAGAGAGCTGATGGCAGAAGAAGAAGCGGCCAGATTGATGCGCGCCGCAGGGCTTGATACGCTTTGAGCCTTGAATTCGGCCCTGCTTTCGCACACAGAACGGAGCATGAACAGCTACGCCTTTGTATTCTGCGACACCCGATGCACCGCCCTGCCCAGCGGGGCACTGTGGTTGCCGGATCACGACACGATTTGCGTGTCGGACCTGCATCTGGGCAAATCCGAACGGATTGCGCGTCGCAGCGGCCTGATGTTGCCGCCCTACGAGGGGCATCAAACGCTGGAAAAGCTGCAGCATGATCTTGACGCGACACAGCCCGCGCTGGTGATTTGTCTGGGCGACAGTTTCGATGATCTTGATGCGGCCAACCATCTGGACGATGACCTGCGCTTGTGGCTGATCCGCTTGCAGGCAGGGCGCAGTTGGGTCTGGATCGAAGGAAACCACGACCCCGGCCCGATCAATCTGGGCGGGACGCACCGCAATGACATGCAGGTCGGATCGCTGACCTTCCGCCATATTGCCACCGAAGACACCGCAGAGGTGTCAGGCCATTACCACCCCAAACACCGGATTGCCGGACGCAGCAAACCTGCGTTTCTGGTGGGTGCGTCACGGTTGGTTATGCCTGCCTACGGGGCCTATACAGGCGGATTGGCCAGCGATCGCGCGCCACTGACCGCCCTGTTTGACCGCCCCCCGCTGGCTATTCTGACCGGCAAAAAGGCTATTCCCGTCCCGACCGGACCACTTTAGGCCGTCAAGCCTTCCGGTTCCGGCAATCCGTTAGCGCGGCAACAGGCGGTCAGTGTATTGGCCAAAAGACAGGCGATTGTCATCGGCCCCACGCCGCCCGGCACAGGTGTGATGGCTCCGGCCACAGCGGCACAGCTGTCAAAATCCGCATCCCCCACAAGGCGGGTGCCGCCTTCGGGCTTTTCGATGCGGTTGATGCCGACGTCGATCACAGTCGCACCAGGCTTGATCCAATCCCCCTTGACCATCTGCGGACGTCCGACGGCAGCCACAACAATATCGGCCTGCCGCACGACCGCCGGCAGATCCTTTGTCCGGCTATGGGCGATAGTTACCGTGCAGCTATCCCCCAACAGCAACTGCGCCATGGGCTTGCCCACAATATTGGAGCGGCCAATGACAACCACATTCATCCCCGACAATGATCCATGATAATCGCGCAGCATCATCAAGCTGCCAAGCGGCGTACATGGGACCATGCTCTTCTGGCCGGTCCCCAACAGACCCACGTTGGAGATATGAAACCCGTCCACATCCTTGGCCGGATCAATGCTGTTGATCACCAGATCACTGTTCAGATGATTCGGCAGCGGCAATTGCACCAGAATACCATGCACAGCAGGATCGGCGTTCAATGCGTCGATAACAGCCAGCAAATCAGCCTCTGACGTATCCGCATCCAGCCGATGCTCGAATGAGGCCATGCCAACCTCGACGGTCATCTTGCCTTTGGAGCGGACATAAACCTGACTTGCCGGGTCTTCACCAACAAGGACAACCGCCAGACCCGGGGTAATCCCGTGTTCCGCCTTCAGCCGGGCGACACCTTCGCCAACCATTCCACGGACCTTTGCGGCAAAGGCTTTTCCATCAATCACTGTCGCTGTCATATCACTTCTTCCGAGTAAAAATATCCCCGCCGGAGGCACAGCGGGAGGGTGGGCGGGGCGATGACGCAGTCAAGCGCCGCCCCGCCCTATCCGGTTCAGAACAAACCTTCAATCTCACCGGCATCATTCAGCATGATCTGCTCAGCCGAGGGTACACGCGGCAGGCCGGGCATTGTCATGATCTCGCCGCAGATCGCGACGATAAATCCGGCCCCTGCACTCAGGCGGACCTCACGGACAGGCACCGAATGCCCTGTCGGCGCACCGCGCAAGGTCGGGTCGGTTGTGAAACTGTACTGCGTCTTCGCCATGCAGACCGGCAGATGGCCATAGCCCTGCTCTTCCCATTTCTTCAGTTGATCACGGATCTTGCTATCCGCGATCACCTCATCCGCGCGATAGATGCGCTTGGCAATCGTGTCGATCTTGTCGAACAGGCTCATGTCATCGGGATAGATCGGCGCGAAATTGGCTTCGTCGGCATCAGCAATTTGTGCGACGCGTTTGGCAAGCTCGGTTGTGCCCTCTGAACCCAACGCCCAATGTTTGCACAAGATCGCCTCGGACCCTTGCGTTTTGACATAGGCCTGCACGGCAGCAACTTCTGCATCCGTGTCGGTGACAAAGTGGTTTATAGCGACAACCACTGGCACACCAAAGCTTTTGACGTTTTCAATGTGGCGGCCAAGGTTGGCGCAACCAGCGTTGACCGCATCGACATTCTCGGCCCCCAGATCGGCCTTGGCTACGCCGCCGTTCATCTTCATCGCCCGCACCGTGGCCACAACCACGACACATGACGGGGCAAGGCCGGCCTTGCGGCACTTGATGTTCATGAATTTCTCGGCACCCAGATCGGCACCGAAACCGGCCTCAGTCACCACATAATCGGCAAGTTTCAACGCCGTTGTCGTCGCCGTAACCGAGTTGCAGCCGTGTGCGATATTCGCAAAGGGCCCGCCGTGGACAAACGCAGGGTTGTTTTCCAGTGTCTGCACAAGGTTCGGCTGCATGGCATCTTTCAAAAGAACGGTCATCGCGCCATCGGCTTTGATGTCACGGCAGTAGACGGGGCTGCGGTCGCGGCGGTAGGCGACAATGATGTCACCCAGACGCTTTTGCAGATCGCCCAGATTACGGGCAAGGCAAAGGATCGCCATGACTTCGGACGCAACCGTGATGTCGAAACCGGCCTCGCGCGGGAAACCGTTGGCCACGCCGCCCAAAGACGCCGTGATCTGGCGCAAGGCGCGGTCGTTCATGTCCAGCACGCGGCGCCACGCGACACGGCGGATATCGATCTCCAGTTCGTTGCCCCAATAGATATGGTTGTCGATCATTGCCGACAGCAGGTTATGCGCGGACGTAATGGCGTGAAAATCCCCTGTGAAGTGCAGGTTCATGTCTTCCATCGGCACAACCTGCGCATAACCACCACCGGCCGCCCCGCCCTTCATGCCAAAACATGGGCCAAGCGATGCCTCGCGGATACAGATCGCAGCCTTTTTGCCGATTGCATTCAGCCCATCGCCCAGGCCAACAGTGGTTGTTGTCTTGCCTTCTCCGGCGGGAGTGGGGTTGATCGCTGTGACAAGGATCAGCTTGCCATCAGGGCGGTCCTGCACGCTGTCGATCAGGCGTTGGCTTACCTTTGCCTTGTCGTGGCCGTAGGGCAGCAGGTCATCGCTTTCGATACCCAGCTTGGCGCCGATTTCCTGAATTGGCCGCTTTTGGGCAGCGCGCGCGATCTCGATGTCAGACTTGTATTCCATGAAAATTCCCCGGGGTCTGGGCTGGTGCCATTCTTGTTCAATGTCGCTTCTATCGGGGGAATACTACTGTATGCACCGTGATTGCGACATTTTCATCGCTGGAATCGGCGAAAGCCACGCCAACTGTTTCGGATTGGAAACCTAGGGCTGCCATGGGCGTTGGTCCGGCACATGCAGGCGCACCGCGTCGCCCACGTGAATTTGACCTTCGCGCTCTACCCAGGCCGTCACGCCGCGCTTGCCTTTTGCGGCCGCTTTGAACTTGTCACCCGCCCCCGGAAAGTCTGCATTGATGACTTTTGCGGGCAAATGACAGGGCCGGTTTTCCATATCGATGACGATCGTTGATCCATCAGGGAACTGAAGCCGCGAAGACGGTGGCAAGTGCGTAAAGTCGGGGATGCCCGCAATCACCAAAGATGCGCCGATATATTCCGGGTCCAATCGGTCAAGGCCGCAGCCCGCCGCGATCTGGGCCAGCTCTTCGGCCGACACGACCGACAACTGCCGGACATTACGGATTTCCGTGCCTCTGGCATATTGGCTGAGGACACGGCTGCACGAAGGGCGCGTCAGGCCGCCGTGAATTTCGTTCGGGATGCCCGCGTAGGTCAGTTGCGCCTGTTGTGCTGGTGCGGATCGCAGCGATGCGTCGCGATCAGGCACATGACCGATCCAGACGATTTCACCTATGATTTCCGTAGGGTTCAGTGCGGGCATTGCGTCTCTCCGGTCAGCTTTGCCCACTGCTTAGGGCAGACCGGCCGCGGCTTCAATTCAAGTGAGGTTTCATTGCGTCACAGGCAGAAAAAAAGCCGCCCCTTGGGGCGGCCTTTCTTTGTCTTATGCTGATGGTTCCGGCTCCATCCCGCCGTCATCGGACGCGCGGGGCTTTTTTGGTTTTGTCTTGGGAATGGCCGTCACCGACGGCGTCCCACCGGATGGCGGCGTATCATCCGCATCATCACCCAAATGCGGCGGCTCGCCCGCCATCACGCGCTTGATTTCGTCCCCCGTGAGGGTTTCGTATTCCAAAAGACCCTGCGCCAGACGCTCGAACTCTTCCTTCTTCTCGGTGATGATCTGGAAGGCGCGCTCATAGCCTTGCTGGATAAAGCCGCGCACTTCTTCTTCAATCAGCTCTTTCGTGCTTGCCGAAACAGACAGACCCGCCGTGTTGCCGGAATAGCCCTCATGCGCTTCGGCATAGTCGATGTTGCCGACCTTGTCCGACATGCCCCACCGCAGCACCATGGCGCGGGCCAACTGGCTGGCCTGCTGGATATCACCGGCAGGGCCGTTGCTGACCTGATCCGCACCGTATTTGATGATCTCGGCGGCCTTGCCTGCCATCGTCATTGCCAGACGCTGGTGGCATTCGTCCTTGAACATGTTGAGGCGATCCATCTCGGGCAGGCTCATCACCATGCCAAGCGCGCCACCACGCGGGATGATCGTCGCTTTGTAAACAGGATCACACTTCGGCAAAGAGATACCCACGATGGCATGTCCCGCCTCGTGATAGGCTGTCATTTCTTTTTGTTCGGCGGTCATTACCATGGAACGGCGTTCGGCCCCCATCATGACCTTGTCCTTGGCGGATTCGAAATCCACCATGGTCACAAAACGGCGACCCACGCGTGCGGCCATCAATGCGGCCTCGTTCACAAGGTTGGCCAGATCGGCACCCGAGAAACCGGGCGAACCACGGGCGATAATCCGCAGATCAACATCGGGGCCCAGCGGAATTTTGCGGGCATGCACGCCCAAAATCTTTTCGCGGCCCTTGATATCGGGATTGGGCACCGTGACCTGACGGTCAAAACGGCCCGGACGCAGCAACGCGGGGTCAAGAACATCGCGGCGGTTGGTTGCAGCAACGATGATGACGCCTTCGTTGGCCTCAAAACCATCCATCTCGACCAGAAGCTGGTTCAGCGTCTGTTCGCGCTCGTCGTTGCCACCGCCGTAACCGGCACCACGGGACCGGCCCACGGCATCAATTTCGTCGATGAACACGATGCAGGGCGCGTTCTTTTTGGCTTGTTCGAACATGTCGCGGACACGCGACGCACCCACACCCACGAACATTTCAACAAAGTCGGAGCCCGAGATTGTGAAGAACGGTACGCCCGCCTCGCCCGCAATTGCGCGCGCCAGAAGCGTTTTACCGGTACCCGGAGGGCCCACAAGCAATGCACCTTTGGGAATCTTGCCACCGAGTCGCGAGAATTTCTGCGGGTTGCGCAGGAATTCAACGATCTCTTCCAGCTCTTCCTTGGCTTCATCAATACCGGCCACATCATCAAATGTAACGCGCCCGTGCTTTTCGGTCAGCAGCTTGGCACGCGATTTGCCAAAGCCCATCGCACCACCTTTGCCGCCACCTTGCATACGGTTCATGAAATAGATCCAGACACCGATCAAAAGCAGGAAAGGCAACAGGCTGACAAGGAAGGACTGGAACGCAGATGTTTCCTGACTGCGCGCCTCAACAGGGACGCCTGCCTCGATCAAAAGGGATGTGATTTCAGCATCTTGCGGCTTGATCGTCGTATAAGCGCGACCACCTTCGGCAAAGCGGACGCTTTCCCCGTCGATCACAACATCCGTGACACGTCCGCCTTCGACCGCTTCGACGAAAGCAGAATAGCTGCGGGTCTCACTGTTTGTGGTGCCAGCAGGACTGCTGAAAAGATTGAAAAGGGCCAGCACCATCAAAAAGAGGACGACCCAAAAAACCATGTTACGCGCGTTGCCCAAGGGGAATGCTCCTTTGAAATGGGGAAGTGTAGCGACAGAGTCGCAGCACAAGCGTTTCTTCTAAAATAGAGGCGAAAGATTAATCTTCAATGGCAAACGCCGCTGAATGGAAATCCGCGACAATCTGTGCCGTCCACCCGTTGGTCAATCCGGCAAGCGGTGCGGCACGCAGTTGCCCCCCCTGCCACACGGCTGGCGACACCATAAGCGTGGCGCGTGGCAGGCCTGTGTCGCGCCAGTGGGGGCATAATGCAATGTCTTCGCCAAGCGCTTTGACAGTGATTTCGCCAACATCGGGACCCGTGACCTGCCAGCGTTTGTCCCAGATCAGCGGGGCGACACCGGTCACAGGCAGCGTTGCTGCCACTTCACGCATCAGACGGACGGACCCGTCGGGTTGTGGCGCAAGCACGCACCCCGCCAATGTCACCTGTTGCCCGCCCTCTGCCCGTCTGACGACATCCATCAGGCTGTCAAAGCGTGGCCGGTGATCACGCCCAGCGATCCAGCGAAAGGCCGCAGCCATTGCACGCCGCGGGGCATCCGCTTGTGACAGCTCCAGTGCCTCTGGCGCGACGATCAGATCACCCGCCACTTGGGTGATGTTGTCTTTTGCGATCCCTTGTGCGGCCTGCTGCAGGGTCACCCTTGCGGCCTGCATGTGGTCAATGGTTTGCAGAACGCGCTTTTCAGTCAGCCCCAGTGTGGCCAGTTGCGCCGACATCTGGCGCGCCTTGACCCTGTCGAAACGCTGGTCCTCGTTGCTTGGATCATCACACCAAGTAACCTCAATAGCGCGCATCCAGCCGCGTAGCGCGCTGCGCTTGATGCCAAGAAGCGGTCGAAAAATCGTGAGCCCGTCGCGCCGCGAGGACGGCTGCATCGCCGCCAGACCGTCCACGCCAGAGCCTCGTGCAAGACGCATCAGAAAGGTCTCGATCTGGTCATCTTCGGTGTGGCCCAGCCAGACTTCGCCGATGCCAAGTTCGACCGCCAGATTGCGCAAGGCAGCCCAGCGGCCCGCCCGTGCGGCACTTTGCAGATTGCCGACACCGTCCCATTGCCAACGGGCCACGTGATGCGACAGCCCCAAGACCTTTGCCTGCGCACGCACCAACGCGATTTCATCCGCCGCTTCGGGGCGCAGACCGTGATCAACCGTGAAAACCGTCAACCGTTCAGGCCCAAGTGTCTGCACCGCAAGATGCATCATCGCGATAGAATCGCCGCCACCCGAGACCGCCAGACCAACGTGTCCATGATCGCGCGACGCGACCGCCTGTTGAAACCGCGCCGCGACCGTATCTGTTACTGACATCCCAAGGCTTGCATTTCACCCTGCGCCAATCCCACAGCGGGATTGCCAGGGAAGCGCACGTTAACCTCTGCCAATGTCAGACAAGCGTCCTGAATCTGGCCGATTGCCCCCAGCGACGCACCCAGCTTGTACAGCCCCATGGGCGCACGCTGTCCGGTAGGATCACCCGAGAACGCCTCAAGATAGGCGCGCGCGGCATCGGTTGTCTGACCCAGCGCCTCTAGCGCTTCGCCGCGCAGGAAGTGCGCGTCGGATGTCAGCGGGCTGCCCGGATAATTGCTGACAAACGCGCTGAA
>JBFEQR010000055.1:0-9134 GCA_041549425.1 Yoonia sp.
ACCCACAAAGGCAGGCTGAGGGTGACCTCGGACTAGCCGTCCAAGCCAAGCAAGCGGTTCAGTTCGTTGATGGCACCCTCTGTCAGTTCACGTCCGGCTGTGAGGATCGACAGATTGTTGTCTTCACCACCGCCTGCGGTGATCACCTCTTGCTCGACGCGCAGGTAGTCATCGTAGGCTTTTGCAACTGCGTCGTCATAGCCACCGTCTGCAAACTCTGCAGCAATCTCTTCGTCGGACAGATTTGTCAGACGTTCATATTCGGCAGTGACGGTTTCCTGTTCGATGCGCAATCCGGCCAACGCACTTTCGTTGCGCTGATAAGTGGCCGTGCGTCCAACCATGCTGCTGGCGCTTGCGTTGTCGCGGGCGCGCTGGTTGGCGTGTGCCGCGTTCAGACCCTTCAGTTCGCTTGCCGTGCTTCCGCGGTCGTTGTTCCCCGAAGAGCCGCGATCTGATCCGCTGTTGCCGTTTTCGCCGCGGTTGGCGCTTGCACTATTTCCGCGGTTGCTGTTTCCGTTCCCGCCGCGCTCGGCATAGGCTGCATCAGCGGAAACGAACATGCTGACGGTGCCGACAGAGGACAGGGTCAGGGCGATTGCGCCTGCGCGCAGAATTTGACGAGAGAGTGTAGTAGCCATTTTTTCTCCAGACTTCAAAGTGAGTGGGTTTGCCCACGGAGGATAGAAAAAGTCCGGAAGTTGAGAAGTCCAATCTTACTGAGCATTCTAAAAGCTAGGATTTTACCGGTTTTCTTGGCGAAATCTTGCTAACTCGAGATTAGACTAGGCATATTGCTGCCCATAATCAAAAAACGCCCCACCGAAGGGTGGGGCGTTTCTTGTAGTTTCTAATAAGGCCTACGCCACGGACCAACGCTCGGCCATGCGCCCGTTGTCCATCTGCCAGAGGTTACCAACAGTGTCAGGCGTCGAAATGCGGTTGTTCAAGGCCTGCACGTAGTTGGCGAACATCGGCAAGATCACGCCGCCATCGTCACGCAGGATCTGCTGCATCTCGTAGTACTGTTCGCGGCGCTTGTTGCTGTCCAGTTCGGCGCGTGCCGACAAGAGCAGTTCCTGAAAACGCGGTTCGTCCCACTGGCTGTCGTTCCACGGCGCACCAGCCTCATAGGCGGTCGAGAACATCCAGTCCTCGGTCGCGCGACCTGACCAGTAGCTCGCACACCACGGCTTTTTCAGCCAGACGTTGGACCAATAGCCATCTGCCGGTTCCTGAATCACGTTGATGTTGACCCCGCCTGCAGCGGCAGAGTTCTTGTAAAGCAACGCTGCGTCCACAGCACCTTCGAAGGCGGCACTGGATGCCGACAAATCAAGGTCGATGCTGTCAAGGCCAGCCTGCTTGAGGTAGAACTTGGACTTGTCGGGATCATAGGCCAGCTGTTCCATATCCGCGTTGTAGTACTGGTTAGCGGGGCCAATCGGTGAATCGTTACCGACCTGACCGTGACCAAGCAGAACCTTGTCCACCATTTCCTGACGGTTGATGCCGTACTTCAACGCGCGGCGCACGTTCACGTCATCAAAAGGCGCAACCTTTGTCAGCATCGGGAAGATATAATGCTGGTTGCCTGTCAGTTCCTGAATGCGCAGCGCAGGGTTGGCACGCAACAACGCCTCGGTCTTAAAGTCGATCCGGTTGATCGCATCGACCTGACCCGTCAGCAAGGCATTGGTACGGGCGGTGTTGTCGTTGATCGCAATATACTCGATCTCATCAAAGAAACCGGCGCTGTCACCTTTGTAGTGATCGGGATAGCGTGTCGCGACCATCCGCACACCGGGATCAAAGGACTGCACCTGATACAGACCCGTTCCGATCCCTTGCGCGATCGCTTCTTCAATCTGGCCTGCAGGATACATCAGCAGGTGATAATCCGACAAAAGATACGGCAGGTCGGCGTTGCCCGAGGCAAGCGTCAGCTGAACCTGATAATCGGTGACCTTCGTCATCTCGACAATCGCAGAGACGATAGGCTCGGCTGCGGATTTGGCACCTTCTTCGACGTGCATCTGGAGCGATGCAATCACATCGTCCGCGCCGAATGATTTTCCGTTGTGGAATGTCACGCCGCGACGCAGGTTGAATGTCCAGACCTTTGCGTCGGCAGAGGCTTCCCAGCTTTCAGCCAGTTCGCCTTTCAGCGAGCCGTCAGCGCCGACTTCTGTCAGGCTGTCAAACACCGCGCCCTGTGCGGATGCGATCATGAACAGGTCAGAGTGCGTGCGCCCGTCCCAGCTATCGGATGTATTCGCACCCGAAAGACCCGCGGTCAGCTTTCCGCCGCGCGTTTGCGCGCGCAGTGGCATACCCGTTAGGCCCAAGACGCCCGCGGCAACACCTGTTTTCAATAGACCGCGTCTACTAATTCCGTGCATGTTTTCGTTCTCCCTAGTTATTGGTTCAGGCGTTAGCCGTCTGATTTTTCCACCCCTTCGCGGGGCGATTCGTTTTACATCTTATCAACAGCGGCATCGCCGATGTTATCAACTCCGCGTTCATTTAGCAGATTAGTCAGCCAGTCGGGGTCCATTTCAGGGACCGATGACAGCAAAAGGTCTGTGTAGGCGTGGTGCGGGGGCCGGAACATTTCTTCCTTCGGCCCTTGCTCTACAACGCGCCCGTCTTTCATGACAACGACTTCATCCGCGATGGCCCGTACGGTAGCAAGATCGTGGGTGATGAACATATAGGAAAGGGACAATTCGTCCTGCAAGCGCGCCAGAAGCCGCAAAATACCTTCGGCGACAAGCTGATCAAGGGCAGACGTCACCTCGTCACAGATAATGAACTTCGGCTCGGCCGCCAACGCGCGGGCAATCCCCACCCGCTGCTTTTGCCCGCCCGAAAGCTCGGATGGCAAACGGTGGTAATACTGCGACGGCTCAAGTTCGATCTGCTCAAGCAGGGCATCGACCTTCTTGCGTTTCTCTTTGCCCTTCAGGCCCAGATAGAATTCGACCGGTCGGGCAATGATCTGCCCGATGGACATGCGCGGGTTCAGAGCGGTGTCGGCCATCTGATAAATCATCTGCACCTGACGCAACTGATCCTTGGACCGTTTGCGGTAATCAGCAGGCATCACCTGACCATCAACCAGAATTTGCCCCGCTTTGGGCGGCAATAGACCCGTAATGCAGCGCGCGGTCGTGGATTTGCCAGAGCCGCTTTCGCCCACAACGGCCACGGTGCGGCCTTCGTGCATGTCAAAGCTGACGTCATACAGAACGGGCACAGTGCCATAGGACGCATCGACGTTCTGGACGCTGACGACGGGCACGGCACCGGTCTGCACGGCGGGTTTCTTGGGGCGTTCAAAACTGCGCACGGCCCAAAGGGATTTCGTATATTCCTGCGTCGGCGCGGACAGCATCGTGCGGGTGTCGGCTGTTTCGACCTCATCCCCCTTGAGCAGC
Source organism: Yoonia sp. (assembly GCA_041549425.1). GTDB lineage: Bacteria > Pseudomonadota > Alphaproteobacteria > Rhodobacterales > Rhodobacteraceae > Yoonia. The sequence continues at coordinate 3,441 of JBFEQR010000055.1, forward strand.
ACCTTGATCCGGTCCGCCATCTGCGCCACGACCGCCAGATCGTGCGTGATATAGATCGCAGCCGTGTTGAACTGTTCGACAATATCACGGATCGAGGCCAGCACTTCGATCTGGGTGGTCACGTCTAGCGCGGTTGTCGGTTCGTCAAAGATAATCAGATCAGGACGGCAGGACATCGCCATCGCGGTCATGCAACGCTGCAACTGCCCACCGGACACCTGATGCGGATAGCGGAAACCGATCTGTTCGGGGTTCGGCAGGCGCAGCTTGCGATAAAGCTCGATCCCGTCGGCTTCGCTTTCGCTGCGTTGCATGACACCATGCTGCACGGGCCCTTCGACATGCTGGTCCATCAGCTTGTGCGCGGGGTTAAAGCTGGCTGCGGCAGACTGGGCCACATAGGCAATCCGCTTGCCCAGCAACCCACGTTTGGTGGCGGCAGAGGCAGTCAGCAGATCAACCCCGTCGAATTCAATCGACCCTTCGCTGATGCGCACACCATCACGCGTATATCCCATGGCCGCCAGACCCAGCGTCGATTTGCCTGCACCGGATTCACCGATCAGGCCCAGAACCTCGCCGCGCGCAAGCGTCAGATCGACCCCGTTGATAATCGGCATCCACGTTTCATCGCTCCGGCCTTCCAGCTTGACGCCGCGCATTTTCAGGAGTGGTTCTTCGCTCATTCCTTCAGCCCCGACGATTTCTGTAGCATCCAGTCGACCACAAAGTTCACGGCCACGGTCAGCAACGCAATCGCACCCGCCGCCAGCAACGGCGCAGAGGCGGCCAAGGGCGCAAATTGTGCAAAGTTCACGAAACCGGCCAGATCACGCACCATCGTACCCCAGTCGGCCAGTGGCGGCTGGATACCCACACCAAGGAACGACAAGGCCGCAATGGTCAGGAAAACAAAGCAAAAGCGCAGGCCGAATTCAGCCAACAGCGGCGCTGTGGCATTGGGCAGGATTTCCTTGAACACCAGATAGCCCAGACCCTCACCGCGCAGCTTGGCGGCCTCGATATAGTCCATCACGACGATATTTTGCCCTACAGCACGGGCCAGACGGTAAACGCGGGTGCTGTCGATCACGGCGATGATAAAGACCATGAACACGGTCAGTGGAATGCCCAGTTGCGGCGCCCAGACGCTTGCAATTGTCATCAACAGCAGCGCAAAGATCAGCGACGGGATCGCCATCAGCACGTCAACCAGTCGCGACAGGACCTGATCCAGCCAACCGCCCAGCGTCGCGGCAAGAAAGCCCAGCGACCCGCCCAGCAGGAACGCCAGCACAGTGGTCGCAAAGGCAATACCGACGGTATTCTGCGCCCCATAGATCAGACGGCTCAGGATATCGCGCCCGATCTGGTCGGTGCCCAGCGGAAAATCAGGGTTACCGCCCATCGCGGGATCACCACCCGGTACGATATTGGCAGCGGCACCGGCGATGACCTGTTCCTGCCCGTAAGGCGCAATGACCCCCGCAAAAATCGCAAGGATCGCGTAGATCAGGATGGTCAGGATGCCAAAAGACGCCGTCAGCGGCATAGAGCGGAACATCTTGCGGCTCCACTGCGTGCCAACAGAGCGGCCAAGCAGGCGGAACAGCCACGCAGCGATGGCGAAAATGATGAAGCCTTCGATGGCAATACGCAGGAAAAAGAACTTGTTGGCCACCGTCTGATCAGGGCTGCGGCCCTGCATGTAGGCCCAGATCAGCCAGACCAGAATGGCAGCACCAAGCACATAACCATAGGCCACACCAAACGGCATGTCGCGGAACTTGGGCGCGTTCGAGGTGACGGTTTGCCCTGCAAAACGGAACCCCCACGCAACGGCGGCCATGACGATCAGGGCTGCAAGAAACCACATCATTTCGGATGCCTCAGACGGGGGTTGGACAGGATCGACATGATATCAGCGGTCAGGTTCAGCAGGATAAAGGCCGTCGCAAAGATCAGGCAGCAGGCCTGCACGATGGGAATATCGCGGATTTTGACACTATCCACGAAAAGCTGGCCGATACCGGGATAGACAAAGACCACTTCGACCACGACGACACCGGTGATCAGGTAGGCAAGGTTCAACGCGATCACGTTGATAATGGGGGCCAAGGCATTGGGCAGGGCGTGTTTAACGATGACGCGCATGGGCGACAAACCCTTCAGGCGCGCCATTTCAATATAGGGCGAGGCCAGCAAGTTGATGATCGCCGCGCGGGTCATGCGCATCATATGCGCGGTCACGACCAGGGTCAGGGTCAGCGCGGGCAACATGGACTTTTCGAGGCGTTCGCTGAAAGCCATGCCTTCAAAGATATTCGACAGCGACGGAAAGATCGGGTTCAGGACCGCCAGAAACAGGATCAGGATATAGGCCAGAAAGAATTCGGGGCTGGAAATCGACGACAGGGTAAAGATGTTGGTGGCGCGGTCGAAAACCGTGTTGCGGTAAAGCGCGGCCAAAATACCCAGAAAGATCGAAAACGGCACGGCAATCGCGGCAGTGACCATGGCAAGGAACATCGTGTTTCCAAAACGGGGCGCGATGGTCTGGGCAACGGTTGTGGCCCCTGACTCGGTACCGGTGAAACTGGCAAAGTTCGCTTGGGCAAAGCTGGTGCCAAGATCACCCTGCAAAACACCGCCCAACCATTGGAAATAACGGGTCACAGGCGGCTGATCGAGACCAAGATCCGCACGGATGGATGCAACGGCTTCGGGGGTGGCCCCCTGACCAAGGATCGACTCAGCGAAATCACCGGGCAACAGGTTCACAGCCGTAAAGATAACGACCGAAACAATCAGCAAAGTAAGAAGACCAAGCGCGAGTCGTTGTAAAATTATCTTTAGGACGCTGCCCAAACCTGAAACTTTCCTTGTGACAGTCGAAAGCTTAGCGGCTGATTTTCAACTGTAAACCCTAAAGCCCGAGGGAATGGCGCTGGGCTGCAAACATATCCATGCTGCGGACCAGTTCAGCACTGATGCCCGGCTCGGAAAGTGCATGTCCCGCACGCCCGATAAAGGTCAGGCGCGATTTGGGCCACATCTGCGACAGGGTATGGGCAGAAACAGGCGGGCAAATCATGTCATAGCGTCCCTGCACGATCACGCCGGGGGTATCGGCGATCTTGGCCATCTGGTCGGGATGCAGGATTTGCTGATCGGGTGCCAAAAAGCCCGCATTGTGGAAATAATGGTTTTCCAGTCGCGCAAAGGCACGGGCATAATCCGCAGGGCTTTCGCCCGTGATCCCGTCGCTCTCGATCGAGGCAAGCGCATTTTCCCACGACGCCCAAGCCCGCGCGTAGCGCGTCTCAAGCGGGATATCACCGGAGAACAGGCGGCGATGATAGGCAGCAATAAAGTCATCCTGCTCATCCGCAGGGATCAGGGACGCAAAGCGGTCCCACAAATCAGGCCAGAACTTGCCCGCACCACCGCCATAGAACCAGTCCAGCTCTGGCTGGGTCATCAAAAAGACGCCCCGCAAGGTCAGCGCGGCAGCACGATCAGGGTGGGCCTGCGCATAGATCAGGGCCAGCGTCGCCCCCCAAGAGCCGCCAAAAACCATCCAGCGGTCAATGCCAAGCGTCTGGCGGATCAGCTCGATATCGGCGACCAGATGCCATGTGGTATTAGCCTCGACACTCGCGTGCGGGCGCGAGCGGCCACAACCGCGCTGATCGAACAGGATGACGCGGTACTGGGCCGGATCAAAATAGCGGCGCATGGCAGGGCTGCAGCCGCCACCGGGACCGCCATGCAGGACAACGACCGGAATGCCATCAGGATTGCCGCATTGTTCCATGTAAATGCGATGGCCGTCGCCGACCTCCAGCATCCGTTGATCAAAGGGATCAATGGGCTGGTAAAGATGCGCACTCGGGCGCTTTTGTCCTACGACTTTGTCCATAATCACCCTATATCGCTAATGAACACGACTGACCATGACACGAGGGCCAAAATGTCGGCGACAAATACCGTTGATCCATCCGAAATCGCTAAATTTGAAGCAATGGCTGCCGAATGGTGGGACCTGAACGGCAAATTCAAACCGTTGCACATGATGAACCCCGTGCGTCTTGACTATATCACAAGGCAGATCGCAGCGGAATTCGGACGCGACCTGTCGCAGCCGGAGCCGTTCAAAGGTCTGCGGATTCTCGACATTGGCTGCGGTGGCGGGCTTTTGTGCGAACCGATGGCACGTCTGGGCGCGACTGTGGTCGGTGCGGATGCCGCGGAACGCAATATTCCGGTGGCGAAAATCCATGCTGAAAAGTCGGGCCTGGACATCGACTATCGCCACACCACAGCCGAGGCGATGGCAGAAGCGGGCGAACAGTTCGACGCAGTGCTGAACATGGAAGTGGTGGAACACGTGGCCGATCCGCAGGGCTATCTGACCGCTTGCCAGGAGTTGATGAAACCCGGTGGCATCCACATCTGTTCGACGATCAACCGCAATCCCAAAAGCTTTGCCATGGCGATTGTGGGGGCGGAATATGTGATGCGCTGGCTGCCAAAAGGCACCCACGAATGGAACAAGTTCATCACGCCGGACGAGCTTTTTACTTTGCTGGAAAGGGCGGGCATGACCCCCGTTGACCGCAAGGGCTTTGTCTTCAATTTCGCCAAATTCACTTGGTCGATCTCGGACAAGGACCTGTCGGTAAACTATGTCACGGCAGCGACAAAACCGGCTTAATCAAGCAGGTCACGCAGCTTCAGCCGCATTTCGCGCAAGACCGGCAGGACGGTGCGCACCCTGTCTTCGCCGACTTTGTCGACGACGTCGGAAATGACGGGGGCAATGGCCGCAAGCGCCGCATCTCGGGCGGATTGACCCGAGGGGCTGATCGACACCATCTTGCGCCGCGCATCGTCCCAATCGGGACGCACATGAATCCACCCCGCCCATTCCAGTTTGTGAAGCGTGTTTGTCATCGCACCCCGCGTCAGGTGAAACGTCTTGGCCAACTGGGCAGGTGAACGTTCGGCCCCTGCATGGGCCAAATGGTTCAGGACAGAAAAATGCGACAGCTCCATCCCTTTTGGCAAAACGCGAGCCACGCTTGCGCGGGCAAGCTGGTCCACGACCAGAATTTCACTGAACAGCGAAACAGACAGGGATTCCGACGATTTTGACATCAGGGGCCTTCAAAAGGGCGGTCGTGGCTAAGGGCCGCAATACGTTTGCGGCTTTGTGCCACTTCCCCAAGGTCAAGATCAAGCAAGGCGATCCCCGGATCGGTGCCCATATCGACCAAAACCTCACCCCAGGGCGAAACAGCAAGGCTGTGCCCAAATGTGCGGCGCGGCTTACCTGACCTTGCGGGATGCACACCGGTCTGCGCCGCAGCAAGGACATAGGACCCCGTTTCAATGGCGCGGGCGCGCAAGAGGGTTTCCCAATGCGCCGCCCCCGTGACAGGCGAAAAGGCCGATGGGACCAGCAAAACCTCTGCGCCGGCCTGCGCCAATGCACGGTAAAGATAGGCGAAACGCACATCATAACAGATGCTCAGCCCGATTTTGCCAAAGGGCGTTTCGGCCACGACGGCACGATCCCCCGGGCGATACCCCTGCGATTCGCGATAGGTCTCGGTTTCGGAGACAGCCACATCGAACATATGAATCTTGTCATAGCGGGCGACAATTTGCCCCGCCGGATCAATCAGAAAG
>JBFEQR010000056.1:0-9069 GCA_041549425.1 Yoonia sp.
ATATTCCGGATCTAATGCAAAACTGTTCAAGTTCTCCCTCGTCGGAAATTCCAGAATAGCGATGAGTGTACTGTCCTTATCCGCACCCTCAAGTGTCTCAATATTTCCGCTGCGAGACAGGTATTTCCCACCATGTTTCTTTACCAGATTGTGGACATTGGTTGCATAGTCCGGAACCCAGCTATCGTCTGTCACTTTGATGTCTGCAATTAAAAATACACTCATGCGTTTCTCCTGTTGATTCAAAGCACCGAACATCGAGGCTTGTTGCCGAGGTATATGAAACGCGCAACCAATCGATCCAGTTACGCATCTGAACTACTCGATTCAGTTTCTGAACTAGGCGGATCGATATCGAAGACCTAGGATCGTCCCTGAAGGAACAGGAGGTTGAATATGACACAAGCCGGATACAAGCAATTTTGTCCCGTCGCCATGGCGTCGGAGGTGCTTTGCACGCGCTGGACCATGGTTTTGATGCGCGAACTTGTCGCAGGAACCACAAGGTTCAATGACTTGCGACGTGGCGTCCCAAAGATGTCGCCTGCTCTTTTGTCCACACGCTTGAAAGAACTCGAACTGGCGGGTGTGGTGGAACGCAAGCCATCGAAGACAGACAAAGGCATTCTTGAATACCACCTGACAGAAGCCGGAAAAGACCTTCGCCCGGTTGTCGAGGCCATCGGTATGTGGGGTCAAAAATGGGTGGAATCATCGCTTTCTTTGAAAAACCTCGACCCGTCGTTGCTGATGTGGGACATGCGTCGCAATCTCAATCCGTCCCCCCTGCCGCCAATTCGCACGGCAGTTCAGTTTCTATACTCGGATTTACCTTCCACAAAAAATCGCTGGTGGTTGGTCATTGAACCTGACGGCGAAGTTGATCTTTGCTGGTCCGATCCGGGATTTGAGATCAATCTATATGTGACCACGGACTTGCGAACGATGACTGCGATATGGATGGGACTAGCCACGCTCGAGAGCGAGCGGGACAAGATCGAACTATTGGGTGAACGACAGGTTGCTGCAACAATGCAAGTTTGGCTGGGCCTAAGCCCCTTCGCTAAACAAAAGAAACTGGTTCTGTCGCAAAGTTTTAAGAAGATTGAGGGCGGGTGTTCTGCGGACACAGTTATGCTGCGAGTGTCGCAAACTGCTGGAATGAGGTGAGCCCGTTGGCGTCGAGTTGTCCCTTACGGATCATGTGTGCCGTCTCGATCCCAGTCAATGTTGCGTCGGCCGAATGGAAAGCCTTGAAGCCAAGCATGGGGCGCGTGATCCGCTTTATGAAACGGTGGTCCTGTTCCACGATGTTGTTGAGATACTTGACCTGAAGGATTTTGATGATGTTCCCGGAGCCTTTGAACTTCAGGATGACATTGACGCTTTCCAGACCCGCCAGATTGGCCCCGCTCTTGTCGATGACGACCCGATCCGGCACGCCATTGGTGCCAATCGCTCGCTTGAAAAATCGCCGAGCGGCTGCCTTGTCGCGGCGTTCAGAGAGCATGAAGTCAAGGGTTTGCCCCTTATTGTCGACCGCGCGGTAGTAATAGGTCCACCGTCCTTTAACCTTGATATAGGTCTCATCCATGCGCCACGATACGGCGGTCGGCCGCTTGCGTGCTTGGGCATTCGCAGCGATCATCGGCGAGAATTTCACCACCCACCTGTTCAATGTTGCATGGTCAACATCGACGCCACGCTCCTCCATGATCTCTTCCAGGTCACGATAGGAAACGCCATATCGTACATAGAAGAACATCGCGTACAGGATCACGCTTTTGGGATAATGGCGTCCCTTGAAATTATCCAACACCGTTAACGCCCTGCTGCTTGCTTGTTTGGGAACCGTGTCGCAAAATCAGACAACAAACGGAAGACCTCAAAAGTTTGCGACAGAACCCAGCGTTTCTGTCGTCAATCCGTGTGATGTGCCACGGATTAACGGGTCACTTTTGCCAATGAATATGGCTCGAACACATTTGCGCAGACCTTTCCCGCACCTCACACATGCTTTCCCCTATTTCTGTCTCAAGAGTCGAAAACCGACTTTTGTCGAAAAATCGGTGTTTGGATGTCGAACGCCATGTGCGCATTTGCACGCCCACGCACGAAACTTCCGGAAAAACCAGTAAAAACAAACTCATTGACAAGGGGTGTGCACGAAAACTCGATTTCGTGCACGCTTATGCCCCATTGGCATTGAACCAGAGGTATTTCTGGTGACCCCGGCAGGATTCGAACCTGCAACCTGCCCCTTAGGAGGGGGCTGCTCTATCCAGTTGAGCCACGGGGCCTTTCCTGTCGTCAATGCCTTCCTTTGCAATCGGGGTCAACGCCCAGCGCCCGCTGGCTTTTGCCACAAAGGCCGGATAACATTGACCAAACGACCAACAGGAACACCCCTTTGACCAATACTCCCAAGCGCCCGCTGACCCTTCGTGATGTTTCCGAGGCATCAGGTGTTAGTGAAATGACCGTAAGCCGTGTTTTGCGTAACAAGGGTGACGTCAGTACGGCGACCCGCGAAAAGGTGCAGCAGGCGGCAAAACGTCTTGGATATGTCCCGAACAAGATTGCCGGTGCGCTGGCCTCGCAGCGGGTCAATCTGGTTGCGGTGATCATCCCGTCGCTTGGCAATATGGTGTTTCCGGAGGTGCTGGCGGGTATTTCGGAAGTTCTCGAAGACACCGATCTGCAGCCTGTTGTCGGTGTGACGGACTATCTGCCTGAAAAAGAAGAAAAAGTCCTGTTCGAGATGCTGTCATGGCGTCCGTCGGGCGTGATTATCGCGGGACTGGAACATTCCGAGGCGTCGCAGGCAATGCTGCAACGGGCCGGTATCCCCGTGGTTGAAATCATGGATGTCGACGGTGATCCCGTCGATCATTGTGTCGGCATTTCCCATCGTCGCGCGGGTCGCAAAATGGCTGAAGAGATCATTGCGGCAGGGTATAAACGCATTGGCTTTATGGGCACCAAGATGCCGCTCGACCACCGCGCGCGCAAACGGTTCGAAGGGTTCACGCGGACCCTTGCCAAGGCAGGCATCGAGATCGCCGATCAGGAATTCTATTCCGGCGGCTCTGCCCTTGCCAAAGGCCGTGAGATGACGGCCAAGATGATCGAACGTACGCCGGACCTCGATTTTCTGTATTATTCGAACGACATGATCGGCGCGGGTGGGATGCTGTATCTGCTTGAGCAAGGCATCGATGTGCCCGGAAAGATCGGGTTGGCCGGTTTCAACGGGGTGGAACTGCTGGATGGTTTGCCGCGCCAGCTTGCCACGATGGATGCATGCCGGCGGGATATCGGCCGAAAGGCCGCACAGATCGTTGCGGCGCTGAACCGTGGCGACGAGGTCCCAGAGGGGCCGGTTGTCACCCTTAGCCCCACCTTGTCCCCCGGTGATACCCTGCGCCGGAGTTGACAGAAAAGACGCTGGATCTCGTCCAGCACCCCTAAGTCATGCGGATGACGCTTTTATCGATCGCCAGCACATAGCCTTTGCGCGCGATGTTCTTGACCAGAAGCTCGCTCATCATCTGGTTGCCCAGTGTGTCGCGCAGTCTTTTGATCCGCGTGGCACCTGCCGCTTCGTCACAATCGGCCGGACTGCGCCCTGAAATGACGCCTTCGATTTCGGCCCCTGTCAGGACTTCGTCGTCCATCCGCGCCTCTGCCAGAACGGAAATCGTTTCGATTGCCGCATCGGTCAGTTTGAATTCAAAGTCGTTCAGATAGACAGCTTTTTGATCGCGGCTGATGGTCAGTGAGTTCACCTCGATGCCTTGCCGTTCGATCCGGCCCATCCGCCGGTTTAGGGCGATCAGCATCACCAGAAAGGCAACCGCTGCCACAAGCAGGGCCGTTGCAAAGATGAGCAATACAAAGATGACAAACCGGTAAGAGGCCAACGTATCGGAGAACGCGGTGCCAGAGCCTGCGAGAATTTCAAGCAGCTTGATTTCGGCGTTGCTGGTCAGGTTGTCGTTTTCGACAAACAGTTGTTCCACCCGCATGTTGAATGCATTGGCATCCGGCAGGTTGATAAACAAAAGAACGGCAGCAATCGCCAGAATCACGACGATTGCCGCGATCCCCATGACGACAATCCGATTGCCGATTTCGCGGGCCTCAGTAGCGGAGGAAGAATTCACCTGCGCTGTCCTTTCTTTCATCAAGTCCGGCATCGTCAAAGACGCCAAGAACATTCAACAACTGCCAGCCATTGCTATCAAGCCGTGCGCCCAACTGGCGTTCGGCAGCGGCAACAGTGCAATCGCCCGATACGGCGGCCACACCATAATGCAAGCGCAAGGGATTGTCCTGTTTCGCCTTGTAATCGGCATAACAGGCCGCTTGTGCGGCGGTCGTGCCAAGCATGAGCAGGCAGAGAGAGAAAGAAAGATGTTTCATGCGTACGACCTGATCCCAAGACCACCTGATATTCAATAACGGCTCATATTATCGCGGTCGCCATCGCATAACCATCCCCCGTTATTGTCTGGCAGGCAACAGTGCGCCCAAGTTCGGGACATCGCCATCACGACTGGCACCTGAACCGAAAGGAAACACGTTATGCTGAAGCCATTGATCGCAGGGATCACTGCCCTGTCACTGACCCTTGCCACCGCGGTTCCCGCGCAGGCCAACGGATTTGACCGCGAAGATGCGGGCAAACTGTTGATCGGCCTTGCAGCAATCGCTGCCCTGAGTGCAGCAATCGACAACAACAACCGCAATGAACGCCGTGAAGAACGCAGCACGCAAATACAACACCGCAACAACAGCTGGGCCGACCTCAACCGCCCGCGCGAACGTGAAAGGGCAGGCAACCGTGATCTGCCACGTCAATGCCTGCGCAACATCGAAACCCGTTTCGGCACACATCGCATGTTCACCCAGCGCTGCCTTGAGCGGAACTATGCCCGCGTGAACCGTTTGCCCGAGCGGTGTGCCGTGCGGGTGTATTCAGACAATGGCCCGCGTCGCGGGTTCGATCCCCTTTGCCTGCGCGAAGCAGGCTACCGTGCTACGCGCCGCCACTAGAGCAGTGCGAAGAAGCGCGGCTGCTTGCCCCAGTTGCCGCGCCACCTTGGGTGTTTGGACTTTTATGAAAGACGCAAACAGTGCGCCAAAGCCAACACCCAGCACGGGGGCAAAGTGACGGACATGGCGCTTTGCCCCCTTTTTACTTGCAGTGAGCGGCCTGTTCTGGTCACTGGCCCCATGACCCAGCCGGATTTCAGCTTTGAGCAAACCGCCCGCCGGCGCGGTTTCTTGTATGTTGCAGGCGTGGACGAGGTCGGGCGCGGTCCATTGGCCGGTCCTGTCTGTGCCGCGGCGGTGATCCTTGACCCTGACAACATCCCCACAGGCCTGAACGACAGCAAAAAACTGACCGCGAAACGCCGCGATGCGCTTTTTGACGAGATCATGGAAGTGGCTGATGTTTCGCTGGCCGAGGCGACAGTCGCAGAGATCGACCACCACAATATCCTGCGCGCCTCGCATATCGCCATGGTGCGCGCGGTCGCGGGCTTGTCGCAAGTGGCCGATCACGCGCTGATCGACGGCAATATGATCCCCCGCGATTTGGCGATTTCTGCCGAGACAATCATCAAGGGCGACGCCCGTTCGCTGTCGATTGCAGCGGCCTCTATCGTCGCCAAGGTGTGGCGCGACAGACACATGGTGGATTTGGCGCAACAGTATCCCCACTATGGGTGGGACAAGAACGCTGGATACCCCACAGCCCAACATAAATTGGGGTTAGAGCGTTTCGGGGTGACCCCCCACCATAGACGTTCGTTCAAGCCGATACACAATATCTTGTATCAAGATAAAAACGTAAGTGATTGATTCAATAATGTTTTTGACAGCGAATCATCTCTGACTCAATATGGCCTCAAGCAAAGAGCGGGACACCCGCCGGCATTGAGGCAAAAAATGAAAACCAAAACCAAGACGCAGGAAGCAAAATCGCTTCCGCTGAACACTATTCTTGACGGCGATTGCATCGAACGGATGAACAGCCTGCCTGCGGGCGCTGTTGACCTGATCTTCGCCGATCCCCCCTATAACCTGCAGCTAAAGGGCGATCTGCACCGTCCCGACAATTCCAAGGTCGATGCCGTGGATGATGCATGGGACCAGTTCGACAGCTTCAAGGTTTATGACAAATTCACCCGTGACTGGCTGGCCGCCGCCCGTCGTCTGTTGAAGCCCAATGGCGCGATCTGGGTCATTGGCAGCTACCATAACGTGTTCCGCATGGGTGCCGAGTTGCAGAATCAGGGGTTCTGGATTCTGAATGATGTGGTCTGGCGCAAGTCCAATCCCATGTCGAATTTCCGTGGCAAGCGTTTGACCAACGCTCACGAAACACTGATCTGGGCCTCCAAAGAAGAGGCCAGCAAGTACACCTTCAATTACGAAGCGCTCAAAGCCCTCAATGAGGGCGTCCAGATGCGGTCTGATTGGGTTCTGCCCATTTGCACCGGTCATGAGCGGCTGAAGAATGACGAAGGCGAAAAGGCGCATCCCACGCAAAAACCGCAGTCCCTCTTGCACCGCGTCCTTGTTGCCACCACTAACCCCGGGGATGTGGTCCTTGACCCCTTCTTCGGGACTGGCACAACGGGCGCGGTCGCAAAAATGCTGGGCCGCGATTTCATCGGGATCGAACGCGAAGAGGCCTACCGCAAAGTGGCCGAAAAGCGCATCAAGAACACCCGCAAATTCGACAAAGAGGCGTTGGAAGTGTCCACTTCCAAACGTGCCGAACCCCGCGTTGCCTTTGGCGTGCTGGTGGAACGCGGCATGCTGCGCCCCGGCGAAGAATTGTGGAGCATGAATGGCCGCCACAAGGCCAAGGTCCGTGCCGACGGCACCTTGATCGGTGACGACATCAAAGGATCGATCCATCAGGTCGGCGCCCATCTAGAAGGCGCGCCAAGCTGTAACGGCTGGACCTATTGGCAATTCAAACGCGACGGGCAAAAGGTGCCTATTGATCTGCTGCGCCAGCAGATCCGCTCCGAGATGGCGAAACACTAAGTTTTCCCAAAGTTGATACCGCCGGTGCCTGCGGCCAGCCGTTCCATGCGGGTGGGCCACTGCGCACTAACTTCATCCCCGCCATCCCATGTGATGGCGGGGCTTTTTTATTTGCTGTCGATATGGCGCGGTGAAATCCTTGGTTTGCGCCAAAGCGCGCATCTTTCTCGGGCAAGCTTCTTCAGCAAAGCAAATCAACGCCCGGCAAGGATAAGGAATCCTGGAAGCTGCCAAAGTTCCTGCAAATGGTTCGCGTCAAGTGGCTACATTCCTACATTGGCGCCGATCTTGTGTGACGCGGGCCCACCTGATTGCGGTTGACCGCCTGGCCGGTTCTACGGAATGTGCACCATGACCTTGCGCCAGCCAGACCTTTCCGATGCATCAAGCATTGCCGCCATTTCGATTGAAGTCTGGATCGGCACCTACCTCAAACAGGGGGTGACAGGCTTTTTCGCCGATTATGCCTTGCAGGAATTCACAACCACCAAAACCGAAGCGCTGATCGCTGATCCCGCGCAGTTCATCCGTGTGTCGCAGAACGGCGAAGGCATCGACGGCTTTATTCGCGTGATCCCTCAGAACAGTGACGCGGTGAAAGGCGACACGCAGATGGAAATCGCAACGTTCTACGTGCAACCCCGCCATCACGGCAAAGGTATCGGCAAACGGTTGCTGGCCGCCGCGCTGGATCACTGTCGCGCGCAGCACGCCGACGTGGTCTGGCTGACGACAAATGCCGAAAACGACCCTGCTATCGCGTTCTATCTGGCGCAGGGTTTTGAAAAAGTCGGCGAAACACGGTTCTGCATCGCCGATCAGGGGTATCTGAACAACATATATGCGCTGCGTCTGACCTAGCGGGGTATCGGATTTGTCGCCCGCTTGTAGTGTGTCCAATCCTTGATTTCGGGGTAGTGCCGTGCCCGCCACGCCCTGATGCGCGGGTGCATCATCTTTTTCCATGCATATGGCACCAGCGCGATCATCGTCATCATGGGATAGCCAAACGGCAGTTGCGGCGCCTTTTCGGTGTCATAGGTTTGCAGCAGCGGAAAGCGCCGGTTGGGTTTGTAATGATGGTCTGAATGGCGCTGCAGATTGATCAGTAGCCAGTTCGAGGCCTTTTGCGTGGCGTTCCAAGAATGGCGCGGCAGCACATGTTCATATTTGCCATCGCCCAGATACTTGCGGGTCAATCCATAGTGTTCGACATAATCCACAAGTTCCAGCTGGAAAATCGCCCAGAAAGCCTGCACCGTGAAAAGGAATACACCCCACCAGCCGCCGATTGCCGCTGCCAATGCGACAAAACTTGCTTGCAGTCCCAGATACAGCCAGAACGGATTATTGCGGTGTGACCACGGCAGGTTCTTGCGGGCCAGCATCGCCGCTTCGGCTTTGAATGCCGAGACGAGCGACTGATACAACACACGGGGGAAGAAATGGTAAAAGCTTTCGCCATAGCGCGCCGTCACCGGATCGCGTGGTGTGCCCACATAACGGTGATGCACCAACAGATGTTCCGAGCGGAAATGTGAATAAAGCACCGACGCCAGCAGAATATCCGCCATCCGGCGTTCGATTTTCGGCTTTTGATGCATCAGTTCGTGGCTGTAGTTGATGCCGACTGTGCCCGACAGGATGCCAAGGGCCGCAAACAGCGCCCATTCTTCCCAGCGCTGCAAGTGACCGCTTGCCGTGACATAGCCCAGAATGCCGAAGATCGTCAGAAGTTGCAGAGGTGGCCAGACAAGCGTGACAAGCCGGTACCAATGCAACTGTCCTTCGGGCGTGTCCGGATCGGGATTGTCGGTTTGCCGCCCGATTGCGAAATCCAGTGCCGTGAACAAATACCACGTCGACAGCGGCAGCAAGGCAATGGCCCAGCCGCCGTAAACAGCGGCAATAATCGCCAAGGGGATCAATCCGAAGGACATCCAGAACGGCAAGGCCGCACGCAAACGTGCTATGCTGGATGTGGCAGGCATCGCGGTCATC
>JBFEQR010000057.1:0-8933 GCA_041549425.1 Yoonia sp.
GAATTGGCGGAAATCAGCGAAAACGGCGGGCAGTGGGCGGTTTTGCGTGCAGCGCAGTGCGATTAGGAATGAGGGTTCGGCACAGTGGTTGCCGCCGAGGGGATCATTTCAAATCCCGATCAGGATCGGAACAGCATTCCGATTGTGGGTCTATCTAAGCCATTTCGTTCCGTAGGGATGATTTGACTTGGTCCTATCCGGAACCGATATCCCGCTTTGATGCAGGAAAAGAGGTGTGCCATGCTGCTTGAACTATTCGACTGGGGCCTTGATGCCCGCACGTTACAAGTGATCTTCGGTGTGGCCATCGGGGTGGCCTTCGGGATCGCGGCGCAAGCGTCACGCTTTTGCCTGCGGCGCGCCGTTGCAGGCGACCAAGATGCGCGCGGCACCGCCGGTGCCGTCTGGGTCGTCGCGCTCGCCACGGCCATTATCGGCTTTTTGTTGGCGGCGACGTGGGGCTACGTCGATCTGGGCGGACACCGCTACCTTGATCGTGACTTGCCTTATCTGGCGATTATTGTGGGCGGCCTCGCTTTCGGGGCGGGCATGGTCCTGACACGGGGGTGTGTCTCGCGGCTGACAATCCTGAGTGCGACTGGCAACCTGCGGGCCGTGACCGTGCTGATCGTCTTTGCGGTCGTGGCGCATGCCACGTTGAAGGGCGTCTTGGCACCGCTGCGTGTGGCGCTTGGGTCAGTCTCGGCGACGCTGCCGTTCGGGTCACTGGGTGAGTTGCCGATGGGCGGCCCTGTGGCTGCGGCTTTGGTGGCCGTCATGGCAATCTATCTTGTACACCGGTTCCGTCCGTCTTGGCAGAATGTTGTCGCAGGTGTCGTGATCGGACTTTTGCCGGTGCTGGGATGGGCCACCACCAGTGTGCTGCTGTTTGACGAATTCGATCCTTTGGCGGTGCAATCGGTTGCGTTCACCCTGCCTTGGTCCGACACATTGTTCTGGACGATTGCATCGACATCTATTCCGGCAGGATTTGGTACTGGCCTGATCGGGGGCGTGCTGTTTGGCAGCTTTGCGAGCGCGGCCGTCCGTAGGGAACTGAAGCTGGAAGGCTTTGAGGAACCGCGGCAGTTTCTGCGCTATGCGGCCGGCGCTGGCTTGATGGGTACGGGCGGCGTTCTGGCCGGAGGCTGCACTGTCGGTGCAGGGCTTGCCGGATCGGCATCGCTGAGCGTGGCGGGGCTGGTCGCCCTTGCAAGCATTGTGGCCGGTGGCGTGCTGACCGCACGGCTGGATTTGCGCCAGCGCAATCCGGTCATGGCATAAGGGCAAATTGAACGCTTAACAGGCGCAGTCCGGTCGGTTCACGCAGCAGGTTTCGCCGCTGCACCTGCACAAAAAGAAAGCCCCGCCAGATTTCTCTGACGGGGCTTTTTGTTGCTTTGGAAATTAGCAGCTGTAGTACAGCTTGTATTCCATTGGGTGTGGTGTGTGCTCGTAGGCGTAAACCTCTTCCCACTTCAGATCCATGTAGCCTTCCAGCTGGTCTTTGGTGAACACGTCACCGGCCAGCAGGAACTCGTGGTCGGCTGCCAGCGCTTCCAGTGCTTCGCGCAGGGAGCCACAGACAGTCGGGATCGCGGCCAGCTCTTCCGGTGGCAGATCGTAAAGGTCTTTGTCAGAAGACGGACCTGGGTCGATCTTGTTCTTGATACCGTCAAGGCCAGCCATCAGCAGTGCTGCAAAGCACAGGTATGGGTTTGCTGCCGGATCGGGGAAGCGTGCCTCGACGCGCTTTGCCTTGGGGCTTTCGGCCCATGGGATACGGACACAGCCCGAACGGTTACGCGCAGAATAGGCGCGCAGAACAGGGGCTTCAAAGCCCGGGATCAGGCGCTTGTAGCTGTTGGTGGACGGGTTGGTGATCGCGTTCAGCGCTTTGGCGTGCTTGAGGATACCGCCGATGAAGTACAGCGCTTCCTGCGACAGGTCAGCATATTTGTCGCCAGAGAACAGCGGCTTGCCGTCTTTGAAGATCGACATGTTGACGTGCATACCGGTGCCGTTGTCGCCTGCGATCGGCTTTGGCATGAATGTTGCCGACTTGCCGTAGGCCTGTGCGACGTTGTGGATCACGTATTTGTACTTTTGCAGCTCGTCGGCCTGATGTGTCAGTGTGCCGAAGATCAGGCCCAGCTCGTGCTGGCAAGACGCCACTTCGTGGTGGTGCTTGTCGACCTTCATGCCCATGCGCTTCATTGTGGACAGCATTTCGGAGCGCATTTCCTGCGCGTCGTCGATGGGGTTCACAGGGAAGTAGCCGCCCTTGATGCCGGGACGGTGGCCGGTGTTGCCCATCTCGTACTCGGTGTCGGTGTTCCATGCGCCGTCGATGGCGTCGACTTCATAGGAAACCTTGTTCATGGACACGCTGAAACGCACGTCGTCGAAGACGAAGAATTCAGCTTCTGGGCCAAAGTAGGCTGTGTCACCGATGCCGGTGGACTTGAGGTACTCTTCCGCTTTCACGGCTGTACCGCGTGGGTCACGGCTGTAGGGTTCCATAGTGTCGGGCTCGACGATGTTGCAGTTAATGCAAACAGTCTTTTCGGCATAGAAAGGGTCCACATAGGCGCTGTCGGGCTGTGGCATCAGTTTCATGTCGGACTGGTCGATGGATTTCCAGCCTGCGATGGAAGAGCCGTCAAACATGAAGCCTTCTTCGAGGAAATCTTCGTCGACCAGATCAGAAACGACTGTCACGTGCTGGAGTTTGCCGCGCGGGTCGGTGAAACGGATGTCGACATAGTCGGCTTCCTCGTCTTTGATCAGCTTTAGAACATCTTTATTGTCCATAAGGTCTTACCTTTCTGTCACATTTTGTTTGGTAGGTTTCAGCCCGCACTGTGCTGCGGAGTGTTGGTTAGAGCGCTTCGTCGCCGGTTTCGCCGGTGCGGATGCGAATTGCTTGCTCAACGGGAGAGACGAAAATCTTGCCGTCACCGATTTTGTCGGTTTTCGCGGCGCCAATGATGGCCTCGATGGCGCTATCGACCTGATCATCCGCAAGGACGACCTCGATCTTCACCTTTGGCAGGAAGTCCACGACATATTCGGCCCCGCGGTACAGCTCAGTGTGGCCTTTTTGGCGACCGAACCCCTTTACCTCGACGACGGACAGGCCTTGTACACCAACGTCCTGAAGCGCCTCTTTCACTTCATCAAGTTTGAACGGTTTAATAATCGCTTCGATTTTCTTCATCGCCCTGCGACTCCCCACTGTATGTTTCGCCAGCCGTGAGACCATTTCTGTTGCAAAGGTACAATTTGTGGCTGAACCTGATGCCAAGTGAGGCAGGGGAAACATTACTTCTTGCCTAATTTTTGTGCACAACGGATAAAAAGAGGTCACTTTGAAAACTTTAGATGCTGAATCGCTGACCGAACTACTGACCGCTGCCCAAATGCGCGCCGTTGAAACCGCCGCCATCGCATCGGGCGCGGTGACCGGTCTGGACCTGATGGAGCGCGCAGGTCACGGTGTGGTGCAGGCGATCTACGCGAGATGGCCCGAATTGGCGCCGCGAGATCAGACCGCCCCTTTGCTGTTGTTGCCCATGCCGCTGTCTGATCCTTCCCCCGCTGCGGTATCTGACGCTGCGGTATCCGACGTCGCGGACGACAGCGGCACCCCGCATTCTGTCGTGGTTCTTTGTGGGCCGGGAAACAACGGTGGCGACGGGTTTGTCGTGGCCCGCCTGCTGAAAGAGGCAGGGTGGGACGTCGAGGTCTATCTTTATGGTGACGCGGACAAGCTGCCTGCCGATGCGGGCGTCAATTATGCGCACTGGTCGGCGCTGGGTGAAACGAAGCCTTTGGACGGGACAAACCCGCCCGATTTTGCCGGTAGGCACCTTGTAGTCGACGCGCTTTTCGGGACGGGGCTGACCCGTCCGATTGCCGGTCTGGGGACCGTGCTGCGCGATATCTGTGAGTGCGTGGATGCGGGCCGCGGTTTGCCACTTGCCGAGCGTTTCAGGCACTGGCCGCTGGTTGTGGCGGTCGACATGCCTTCAGGGGTCTGTGCTGACAGTGGCAAGATCCTGACGCCAGAGGATTTTTCAACAAAGCGCGGCAGTCTTGCGGCATGTGCCGTTGCTGATCTGACCGTGACGTTTCATGCGCGTAAGCGGGGACATGTGCTGGCTGATGGTCCGCAATGCTGTGGCGGGCTGGATTGTATTGACATCGGCTTGGCGCAGGAGGGCGCTGACAGCGGTGGCCACATGACGCAGGTGCACGAAACATCCGCGCACGGGGCGCAATATCGTCCGCAGGGGCATAAATACACTCATGGTCATGCGCTGGTTTTGTCAGGTGGCGTGGGCAAGGGGGGTGCTGCACGGCTGGCCGCGGGTGCCGCACTGCGCGTCGGGGCAGGGGCGGTGACCGTCGGTTGCCCGCCTGCGGCCCTGATCGAGAATGCCGCGCAATTGAATGCAATCATGTTGCGCAAGATCGACGATCCACAAAGCCTGACAGACGCCTTGGACGACGGCCGCGTGAACGCGCTGTGTCTGGGGCCGGGGATGGGTGTCAGCGAAGGCAGCGGCAGCCTGATCAAAGCCGTGCTGGCAAGCGGGCGAAAGACGGTGCTGGACGCTGATGCGCTGACGCTGATCGGACGCGAAGCGGGTTTGTTTGCTGGGCTACATGAACAATGCGTCCTGACCCCGCATGCGGGCGAATTCGCGCGGCTGTTTCCCGATCTTGCCGCAAAGCTGGATGCTTCTGCACAGCAAGGGCCTGCCTATTCCAAGGTGGACGCTACGCGCGCTGCGGCTGCGCGTGCGGGTTGCGTGGTGCTGTTCAAAGGACCCGATACCGTGATCGCCGCCCCGTCGGGGGTGTGCCGGATCAACGCGTCGGTTTACGACCGTGCCGCGCCATGGCTGGCCACGGCCGGTTCGGGCGATGTGCTTGCGGGCTATATCACCGGACTGTTGGCGCGCGGCTTTGGTCCGATGCAGGCGGCGGAAAGCGGCGCATGGCTGCATACCCAATGCGCCTTGTCCTTCGGTCCGGGACTGATCGCCGAGGACCTGCCCGAAGAACTGCCGAAAGTCTTTCGTGCATTGGGCCTTTAACGTGATTTTTCCTCTCGCATCCCTGCGCGACCTTTGCTAGACAGCGGCCAACTTCGGGGCAGGCCCAAAAACCTGCCCCGTTTGATCATGCGGGTGTGGCGGAATTGGTAGACGCACCAGATTTAGGTTCTGGCGCCGCAAGGCGTGGGGGTTCAAGTCCCTTCACCCGCACCAAAAGATAGATGAAAGAAGGACAGCACATGCAGGTCAACGAGACCCTGAACGAAGGCCTTAAGCGCGGATACACAATCACTGTGACAGCCGCCGAACTGGACGCCAAGGTTGAAGAAAAGCTCAAAGAAGCGCAGCCAAGCGTTGAAATGAAGGGCTTCCGCAAGGGTAAGGTGCCGATGGCCCTGCTGCGCAAGCAGTTTGGCCAGCGCCTGATGGGCGAAAGCATGCAGGAAGCGATTGACGGCGCGCTGTCTTCACATCTGGAAGAAACCGGCGATCGTCCGGCGGCCCAGCCCGAGATGAAGATGACCAACGAAGACTGGAAAGAGGGCGACGACGTCGTCGTCGATGTCTCTTACGAGAAGCTGCCGGATATCACAGAAGTCGATTTCGCTAAGATCAAGCTTGAGCGGATGGTCGTGAAGGCCGATGACGATTCTGTCAAAGAAGCGTTGGACAACCTTGCCGACAGCCCGCAGGCTGTGACCTACGAGCCGAAGAAAACCCAAGCGAAGAAAGACGACCAGGTCGTTCTGGATTTCGTGGGCAAGATCGACGGTGAGCCTTTTGAAGGTGGTGCTGCGGAAGATTACCCGCTTGTGCTGGGATCCAACTCTTTCATTCCCGGGTTTGAAGATGGCCTGCTGAAGGTCAAAGCCGGTGACGAAAAAGACGTCGAGGTGACGTTCCCCGAGGATTATCAGGCCGAGAACCTTGCCGGTAAGGTTGCTGTTTTCTCTTGCACCATCAAAGAAGTCAAAGGCCCCAAAAAGCCTGCAATGGATGACGAGCTGGCCAAGAAATTCGGTGCCGAGGACCTTGAGGGTCTGAAAGCGCAGATCACAGAGCGTCTGGAAGCAGAATACTCTGGCGCATCGCGCGCGGTGGCCAAGCGTGCCCTGCTGGACGCACTGGACAAAGCTGTGAAGTTCGATCTGCCCGCATCATTGGTCGAGGCCGAAGCAGGCCAGATTGCCCACCAGTTGTGGCATGAAGACAACCCGGACGTCGAAGGCCATGACCACCCCGAGGTCGAGCCGACAAAAGAGCACATCAAACTGGCAGAGCGCCGCGTAAAGCTGGGTCTGTTGCTGGCTGACATCGGTCAGAAGGCCGAGGTCAAGGTGAGCGATCAGGAAATGACGCAGGCCGTCATGAACCAGGCACGTCAGTATCCTGGTCAGGAACGCCAGTTCTTTGAATTCGTGCAGCAGAACGCGCAGTTCCGCCAGCAGATTCAGGCGCCATTGTTCGAAGACAAGGTCGTTGACCACATCTTTGAGCAGGCCACTGTGACTGACAAAGAGGTCAGCAAGGATGACCTGCAGAAAGCCGTTGAAAAGCTCGAAGAAGAGTAAGCTCCAGCTGTCCTGCTGAAAATTATCAAGGCGCTCCTTTTTAGGGGCGCCTTTTTTGGACAGGTGACAAGCCCCCCCCTGCATTGCGCCGGAAAAAGCGTGCCTTAAATTCGGAAATGATGTTTCAATAGAGGTGCTTACTAGAAGGAAAAATACGATGTTACGCACTTTTTTGATCAGCCTGTCCGCGTTTATTGCTCTTGCGACTGGCGCGATTGCCTGCCCCGATTTCAATCTTGCACCTCAGGAATCCTATGAGGGGTCAGGGAAACAGCTTTATGCCACGCAGGGTTTCGATGTTGTTGCCGGCGGTAAAAACTATATTTGGGACTGCAATAACGTGCGGCCTGGAACAGACACTGGCGCGGGTTATTTCCCGTCGGCACCCGACTTTTCCTTTCAGCTTTCCGGCATGAGCCGCTATCGCCTTGAGCTGCGTGTCGTCAGCGAGTGCGACGCGGCTTTGCTGATCAATACGGCCTCAGCGAACTGGTATTACGATGATGATGATAACGGCAATCTTGATCCGAAAATCGTCCTGACCCGTCCGGTAGACGGGCGCATCGACGTCTGGATCGGAACATATGACGGTGAATACTGTAACGCGCAGTTGCAGCTGGAGACATTCGACAGGTAGGAGGCGCGCCGGAGGTCAGGCTGTTTTCTATTCGTCGTAAAGGCGGTTTTTGTCATTGTGGCGCAGCCGCGCGTCGATCTGTTCGAAACTCAGACCCGAGTTTGCCTGCGTGTGTAGCGCTTGCGCATATGTGGGCAGACCGTCTGTGGGGGCAGCAAGATCCGGCTTCCATAGCTGCGAGCGGATGATTGCCTTGCCGCAGTGATAAAAGGCCTCGTGGACGCGGACCAGTATCGCGAAATCGGGGACACGCCCTTTGATGGCCATGGTTTCCCGCAATGGCAGATCCCGCAGGATTTGTGCAGTGCCGTTGACACGAACGACTTCGTTCCGATTGGGCACAAAGAAGATGATACCGATCCGGCCCGTCTCGAGGATGTTCCTGAAGCTGTCGAACCGGTGATTTCCCGGACGATCGGGAATAGCGAGCGTTTTGGGGTCAAGGACTTTGACAAAGCCCGCAGGGTCACCCTTTGGTGAAGCGTCAAGGTTGCCGTCGCTGTCGACCGTGGACATGACAATGAAGGGCGAGCGTTCGATCCAGACACGACAATGCGTATCGATATGATCCAGAACCTTCAGCTTCTGGGCCTCATGTACGCCGTCAATCACCGCCCTGATCTGGGTCTCGGTTGTGACGATATCGGTCGGTTCATAAGGCATGATCGTACTCTGTCTGCGTGTGTGGCTTTCCTGCACGATATGGCAAGGTCGACTGATCTAGCTAGCGATTTTGGCTGCCGGTTGCATGACTTGTGGCCACGAAAAAGGCCGCTCCGAAACGGAGCGGCCTGATCCTGTGCGTGCAATGCGAAGATTACTCTTCTTCGGTTGTCTCTTCTGTTTCGACGCCGGCTGTCTCAGCCAGATCGTCGTCGTCAGATGCAGCAGCACCGATATCGTCAAACAGTTCCTGAATTTCGAATTCAGCAGCAGCTTCTTCTTCGGCGGCCAGTTCTGCAATGGATTTGCCAGCTTCCTGAAGCTCGGCCTCTTCCACGGAACGGGCGACGTTCAGTGTGATTGTGGCTTCGACTTCGGGGTGCAGTTTGACGGATACGTCGTGCAGACCCAGTTCTTTGATCGCGCCAAGCAGGACAACCTGCTTTTTGTCGACCGAGAAACCGGCTTCTGTTGCTGCGTCTGCGGCGTCACGTGTTGTGACAGAACCGTAGAGCGAGCCCGCGTCAGACGCGGAACGGATCACGATGAACTTTTGACCGTCAAGCTTGGCAGCCAGTGCATCGGCTTCTTTCTTGGTCTCAAGGTTGCGTGCTTCCATCTGAGCTTTTTCAGCCTCGAAGCGGGCAAGGTTTGCGGTGTTCACGCGCAGCGCTTTGCCTTGCGGCAGCAGGTAGTTGCGTGCGTAGCCTTCTTTGACAGAAACAACTTCGCCCATCTGGCCCAGCTTTGCGACGCGTTCAAGTAGGATGATATCCATGGGATGTTTTCCTTATTTTACAGCGTATGGCAGCAGGGCAAGAAAACGGGCACGCTTGATCGCACGGGCGAGGGCACGCTGGTTCTTTGCACCGACAGCGGTGATACGGGCGGGAACGATTTTGCCGCGCTCGGAGATGTAGCGCTGCAATAGGCGGGTGTCTTTGTAGTCGATCTTGGGGGCGTTTTCACCCTCGAACGGATCGGACTTGCGACGAC
>JBFEQR010000058.1:0-8861 GCA_041549425.1 Yoonia sp.
CCGCGCACTGGGGGCCGAGGTCGTGCTTTACGACCGTGCAACCGAGGATCGCGATGAAATCGGTGCGCGGCTGTCGCGCGAACGCGGCCTGACCCTGATCAAACCTTTTGACGAACCGCTGGTCATTGCAGGTCAGGGCACGGCAGGGCTCGAGATTGCCGAAGACATGAACGCCCAAGGCATCACAAAGGCCGACGTCGTCGTGTGTTGTGGCGGGGGTGGTCTGACATCGGGCATCGCACTGGCGCTGGCGGCTGATGCCCCGGGCCTGCGGGTGCGTCCGGCAGAGCCCGAGGGGTTCGACGATGTCACGCGCTCGCTCAGCTCTGGCAGGATCGAACGCAATACGCGGCTGGATGGTTCGCTTTGTGATGCGATCATCACGCCACAGCCGGGCAACCTGACGTTTCCGATCATGTTGGAACATTGCGGCCCCGGCGTTGTCGTGACCGAGGACGAATGTCTGCGCGCCATGGCCCATGCCTTCGAGCGGCTCAAGATCGTCGTGGAACCGGGTGGGGCCGCCGCACTGGCCGCCGCCTTGTTCCACCCCGATGCATTCGAAGAGGACGCCATCGTCGCGGTGGCCACGGGCGGAAATGTGGATGCGCCGGTCTTTGCAAAAGCGCTGGACATGCTGGCATGATGGGACCGACCTGCGCAAAACAGGCGCGACGGGCCGACCAAGGCGCTTATCCGACCAAGGCAG
Organism: Yoonia sp.; assembly: GCA_041549425.1. Classification (GTDB taxonomy): domain Bacteria; phylum Pseudomonadota; class Alphaproteobacteria; order Rhodobacterales; family Rhodobacteraceae; genus Yoonia. Next base: position 710 of record JBFEQR010000058.1, read on the forward strand.
AAAGATGACAGGCACATTGATCAAGCGCCCCGACGGGGTGAACATCCACATGCGCGATGAAGGGCCCAAAGACGGGCCGGTGATCGTCTTTTCCAACTCGCTGGGGACAACGCTGCACCTGTGGGACCCGATCCTGCCGCTTTTGCCTGCGGGTCTGCGTATCATCCGCTATGATGCGCGCGGGCACGGGCGCTCTAGCGTGCCGGACGCCCCCTATACCATGGGTCAGTTGGTCAGCGATGCCGAAGCCGTGTGTGATAGTTGCAGCGTCAAAGACGCAATGTTCGTGGGGCTTTCGGTGGGCGGCATGGTGGCGCAGGGGCTTGCCGTCAAACGTCCCGACCTGATCCGCGCGCTTGTTTTATCGAATACTGCTGCCAAGATCGGCAACCCCAAACTCTGGCAGGACCGGATCGCATTCATCAGCGCCAACGGCATGGCCGCCGCCTCGGACGAGGTGATGCGGCGCTGGTTCAGCCGCGATTTCTATGCCTCTGACGACATGCCCAAATGGAAAGCCATGCTGGAGGCCACACCGGTCGCGGGATATTGCGGGATCTCGGCTGCGATCTCGGGCACGGATTTCTACACGCCCACCAGCGGCCTGCGCATCCCGACGCTGGGGATCGCAGGCAGTGAGGACGGCTCAACCCCGCCCGATCTGGTGCGCGAGACAACCGATCTGATCCCCGGCTCGCAGTTCGCGCTGATCCGGCGGGCGGGGCATTTGCCATGCGTGGAACAGCCGCAGGAATTTGCGGAGCATCTGACCGGATTTTTGCGCGCCACAGGGCACATCACCTGAGGTCAGCCGCAAACGCGCTTGCAAAGGCAACGGGGCAGTTTCATCCTGCGCCGATGAACAAGCGCCTTGCCGTCACCTTTATTCTGGTTTCCGTCATGTTGGACAGTATGGGGATCGGGCTGATCATGCCCGTGATGCCCGAACTGATCCAAGAGGTCGAAGGTCAAGGCATTGGCGCTGCTGCCGTCTGGGGCGGCATTCTGGCCACGACCTTTGCGGCGATGCAGTTTTTGTTCGGACCAACGCTTGGCAATCTGTCGGACCGCTACGGGCGCAGGCCCGTGCTGATTATCTCGCTGGTGATCATGGCGTTTAACTATGTGCTGATGGGGCTGGCGCATACGATCTGGCTGCTCATCCTCGGGCGGGTCATTGGCGGGATCACGGCGGCAACGGGGGCAACCGCGGCGGCCTATATCGCGGATATTTCCAAACCCGAGGAAAAAGCTGCCAATTTCGGCCTGATCGGTGCGGCCTTCGGAATGGGCTTTGTGCTGGGGCCGATGATTGGCGGGGTTCTGGCCGAATACGGCACCCGTGCGCCGTTCTGGGCGGCGGCGATCCTTGCAGCGGCCAATGCCGTGTTTGGCTATTTTGTGCTGCCCGAGACCGTGACCGACCGCATCCGGCGCCCCTTTGAATGGCGGCGCGCAAACCCTTTGGGCGCATTCCGCAATATCGGCAACTTGCCGGGCCTCAAGCGACTGATGCTGATCGTGTTCATCTATAACATCGCCTTTTTCGTCTATCCGGGTGTCTGGGCCTATTTCGGGGCAGAGCGTTTCGGCTGGGGGCCTGGCATGATCGGGTTGTCGCTGGGTATGTTCGGGATCGGGATCGCCGTGATGCAAGGGATCCTGATCCGGCCCATCCTGCGCCGCATCGGCGAACGCAAGGCGGTTATTCTGGGATGTTGCGCGCATATCATGGCCTTTGTCGCCATCGCTTTTATCACCAACGGCTGGGTTGTGTTGGCGCTGACCCCACTGACCGCGCTGGGGTCCATCGCGGCACCGGCCCTGCAGGGGATCATGTCGCGCAGGGCCTCTGACGACCAACAGGGCGAATTGCAGGGCGCGCTTACCTCGATCAATGCGGTTGCCACGGTGGTGGCCCCTTTGCTGGTGACACAGACATTCTGGTACTTTACCGCAGGCGGCAGCCCCATTTACGCACCCGGTGCGCCGTTTTTGTTGTCGGCGGTCCTGATCAGCGGATGCATCGCCGTTTTCATGCAAACACCCCGCCGACAGCGCCCGCGTGTTGCCTGAGGTCGCGTTCTGACTTGCAAGGGCGCGGTCAAAGCCGCAAGGTCGCCTGAAACACACACGCAGGACGATCCACATGTCACAAATCAAAGCCGCCGTTTGCCGTGAATTCGGCGCACCGCTTACCATTGAAACCATCACCATTGCGCCGCCCCAGATGGGCGAGGTCGAAGTCAAGCTGCGCGCCTGCGCGATCTGCCATTCGGATATTTCCTATATCGACGGCGGTTGGGGTGGCACTTTGCCCGCCGTTTACGGGCATGAAGCCGCAGGGCATGTCTCCGCCGTAGGCGACGGCGTGCGCGGTGTGGCGGTGGGCGATCCGGTCGTGGTGACACTGATCCGCGCCTGTGGCCGCTGCCCATCATGCGCGGGCGGGCAGCCTGTGGCCTGTGAAAGTGACATGGCGACAGGGCCGCTGTCCGATGCGGACGGCGTTCCCCTGCATCAGGCGATGAACACAGGCGGCTTTGCAGAAAAGGTCGTTGTCGATCAAAGTCAGGTGGTCAAACTGTCTGACACAATCGGGATGGAGGCGGCATCATTGCTGGCCTGTGGTGTGATCACCGGCGTCGGTGCAGTCGTGAATGCCGCCCAATTGCGCGCAGGGCAGGATGTTGTGGTCATCGGGGCTGGCGGCGTTGGCCTGAACGCCATTCAGGGCGCGCGCATTGCAGGCGCGCGGCGCATCATCGCGGTGGACATGTCGCCAGAGAAACTGGCCATCGCAAAGGAATTCGGCGCGACCGACGGTGTGTTGGCAACGGACGACAGCCCGTGGCGCGCCGCCAAGGCGGCGATCGGGCGCGGGGCGGACGCGGTTTTTGTCACCGTCGGTGCAATCCCTGCCTATGACACGGCCCCCAAATATCTGGCCAACGGCGGCAAGGTGATCATGGTGGGCATGCCCCATTCGGGTGCCATGTCCAGCTATGAGCCGGTGATGCTGGCGGCCACGGGACAAGGCATGGTCGGTTCCAAGATGGGTGATGTTGTCATCGCACGCGACATTCCGTGGATGGTGGACCTGTACGAACAGGGGCGGCTGAAACTTGATGAGCTGATCTCGGGCCGCTGGCCGCTTGAGCAAATCAACGAGGCCATCGCAGACACCAAGACCGGCAGCGCCAAACGCAATGTGATTGTGTTTGATTAGGGACGTAAGGTGGAAAGACGTACTATGAAACTTGCCGATCTCGACATCATCATCACCGCGCCCCCTGCCCCCGGCTGGGGTGGGCGCTACTGGATTATTCCCAAGGTGACGACGGATACCGGCATTGTGGGCTATGGCGAATGCTACGCATCTTCCATCGGGCCAGAGGCCATGAAGGCCGTGATCAAGGACGTCTTTGAACGTCACATGGCGGGCGAAAACCCCGAGAATATCGAATTGATGTTCCGCCGTGTCTATTCCGCAGGTTTCACCCAGCGCCCTGATCTGACGGTGATCGGCGCTTGGTCGGGGCTGGAAATGGCCTGCTGGGATATTCTGGGCAAGGACCGCGACCGCCCCGTGCATGCGCTCATCGGCGGGCGGATGAACGACCGTATCCGCGCCTATACCTATCTTTATCCGCGCCCGACCCATCCCCTGCCGGATTTCTGGTCCAGCCCTGATATGGCCGCCGAAGTCGCGCTTGATATGGTCGAAAAAGGCTACACGGCAGTCAAATTCGATCCCGCTGGCCCCTACACCATTCGTGGCGGGCATATGCCGTCGATGCATGACATTTCGCTGTCGGTGGCCTTCTGCAAAGCAATCCGCGAAGCGGTGGGTGACCGCGCCGACCTGCTGTTCGGCACGCACGGCCAGTTCAGCACCGGCGGCGCGATCCGGCTGGGCAAGGCCATCGCCCCCTACAGCCCGCTTTGGTACGAAGAACCGATCCCCCCCGACAACGTCGCCCAAATGGCTCAGGTCGCTAGCGCGACAGGGATACCCGTGGCCACAGGTGAACGTCTGACGACCAAGGCCGAATTCGCGCCAGTACTACGCGCAGGGGCGGCCACGATCCTGCAACCTGCATTGGGACGCTCCGGCGGTATCTGGGAAACCAAGAAGATCGCGGCGATGGCCGAAGTCTATAATGCGCAATTGGCGCCGCATCTTTATGCGGGTCCCGTGGAATGGGCGGCGAATATCCAGCTTGCCGCATCAATCCCCAACATCCTGATGGCGGAAACGATCGAAACACCGTTCCACAACGATCTGATCAAAGGTGCGATCAAAGTCGAGAACGGCTATATCCCCGTGCCCACCGCGCCCGGCCTTGGCTTCGACTTTGACGAAGACCTTGCCCGCGCCCACCCCTACACCGGCGACGGGCTGCATCTGCAAATGCAGGAAGATCCCATCGGCTATCATGGGGTGAACAGCTTTGCAGGGGGCGCGCCGGTCAAGACCCAGTGACCGGCGCATGATGATCGCCCTTTCCAGCCACGGCCTGACACCCTATAAATGAACTACGTTCATCAATAGGACCCACCGATGGCCAGCAAGACCGAAACACGCCGTGCAGAACTGCGCGCAAAACTTATCGACATCGCCGAGACGACAATCGCGACAGAGGGGCTGTCTGCTTTGCGCGCGCGTGATCTGGCGGCAAAAGCGGGCTGTGCAGTCGGGGCGATCTATAATGTCTTTGGCGATCTGACCGAATTGGCTCTGGCCGTAAATGCGCGCACATTCCACCGGCTTGGCGAAGCCGTCATTACGGCACTGCAAGACGCCCCCGAAGACTGCGTTGAGCAATTGGTGGTGATGGGACAGGCCTATCACCGCTTTGCTGCGGATAACTACCTGAGCTGGTGCGCAATCTTTGACGTTGAGCGCCCGTCAGGCCAAGCGGCACCGGATTGGTACATCGCCGAAATGGAAAAACTGTTCGGCCATATCATCGGCCCGCTGACAAAACTGTTCCCCGAAGAATCGCTTGAAAACCGCATCCTTCTGACCCGCGCGCTGTTCTCCAGCGTGCATGGAATTGTAGTTTTGGGGCTTGATGAGGCCCGCATCAGCGTACCGGCAAGCGATATTGATCGCATGATAAACCTTGTTTTAAGGCAACTTACCGCACCCAAGTAAAAATTTGTGAACGTTGTTCATTTTTTTCTTGCGCTGAGCGCCATGTGTCTCTAAATCTAAATTGTGAACATTGTTCATAAATGATTGGAAACGGAGAAACGCATGTTTAAGACACTCGCCACATTGATGAATGGCCAAAGAGCCCGCGCCGAGGATCGCGTTCGGGATGCCTTTGCCATCGAATTGATCGACCAGAAAATCCGCGAAAGCGAAGCAGCTTTGCGTGCCGCCAAAGCCACGCTCGCCAGCCTGATCCAGCGTCAACGCGCCGAGGAAAAACAGCACGGCGCGCTCAAAACGCGCATTGCCGACCTGACCACACGGGCCACCGACGCACTGGAAAACGGCCGCGAAGACATGGCCACCGAAGCCGCCCGCGCCATCGCGACAATGGAAAACGAACTGACAGTGCGCAACGAAACGCTGGAACGGCTGGATCAGAAAATCGTCCGCCTGCGCAGCTCGATCGAGGCCGGACATCGCCGGATCATTGACCTCAAACAAGGCGCCATTCAGGCCCGCGCGGTCAAGCGCGAACAGGACATCCAGATGAAGATGACAAAATCCGGCGTCTCGACCAACGCCACCCAAGAAGCCGAAGAACTGATCGCACGTGTTCTGGGCCGCGATGACCCGTTCGAACGGGCCGAAATACTGACCGATATCAACCGCGATCTGCAAGGCGACGGCATTGCAAACCGTATGGCCGATGCCGGATTTGGCGCGGCAACACGCTCCACCGCTGAGGATGTGCTTGCGCGCCTGAAGGCGGCAAAAGCCTAACCAACCCCACACCTGAAAACATCAAAAGGACTAGAAAAATGAACTACAATAAATCTGATAACTCGCTGATTATGTTTATCAACGGCTTCGGCGTTCTTGTCGCCTATGGCATGCTTGGCCTGTCGCTTTGGCTCTCGACAGAGGTGCCTTTGGCAACCAAGGGCTTTTGGGGAATGTCGGTCATGATGCTCACGCTGGCCTTGGTGAACTTTGTCAAATACCGCTTCGAAGAACGGATGTCCGAGGACCGCCTTAACCGTATTGAAGAGGCCAAGAACGAAAAGCTTTTGTCTGATTACGTCGGTGAAACGTCATAACGCTGACCATACGGCCCCGCCCCGCAGTTAGGGGCGGGGCTTTTTCCTTTGCAAATTCAGGCAGCTTTGCCAATGTTATCTATATGAAATTCCTCCGCCAGTTTGCGGCCCGTATCGTCGGCCAGTCCATCCGCATCTTTGCCCGCGCCATCACCGCCGTGCGCGCCGAATGGAAGGGCATCGAACCGGTCCCCCGCCAGCGCGTCTATTTCGCCAACCACACCAGCAACGCCGATATGCCGATGATCTGGTCGGTGCTGCCGCCTGCGTTGCGCCGCACCGTCCGTCCTGTCGCCGCCGCCGATTACTGGCTGAAAAACAAGCTGCGCGCCTTTGTGGGACCCGAGGTTTTCAACTGCGTACTTGTCGATCGCAGACCCGAAGTACAGGACAAGCCGATGGACAAGATCATCGCAGCCCTTGATGAAGGGTCGTCGCTGATCATCTTTCCCGAAGGCAACCGCAATATGACAGAGGACCCGCTGTTGCCGTTCAAGGCGGGGCTTTACAATATGGGTGTGGCGCGACCGGACGTCGATCTGGTGCCCACTTGGGTCGCCAACCTGACCGAGATCATGCCCAAAGGCGAGGTGATCCCCCTGCCGCTGATCTGCACGGTGACCTTCGGCGAACCGATCCATGTGCGCGAAGGTGAAAGCAAGGATGATTTCCTCAAACGGGCCTCTGACGCGCTGCTTGCGCAACGCCCCGAGATACGCAAATGAGCAGCACAACAACCGATATCCTGCTGCTGACCATTGGCAGCTTTAGCATCCTGATCGCCCTGACGGTTCTTGGTGAAATCCTGCGCGCACGCCAGCCGGTCCATGAACCCAACCCCATGCTTGATACCTATATGACCCGCGTGCAAAGCTGGTGGGGCATGGTGGCCTTTATCGGGGCGGCATTGCTTTTGGGCAAACCGGGGGTGATGTTGCTGTTCGCGTTTGCCTCTTTTGCGGCCTTGCGCGAATTTCTGACGTTGACGACCAAGGCGCAGGCCGATCACCTGTCGCTGGCGCTGGCCTTTTTTGCGGTGCTACCGCTGCAATATGTCTTTGTAGGCTTTGGCTGGACGGGGCTTTTTACCGTGTTCATCCCTGTCTATGCGTTCCTGTTCCTGCCCATGGTTTCGGCACTGCGGGGCAATCCGCAGCGGTTCCTTGTACGGGTCGCAGAAACCCAATGGGCGCTGATGATTGCGGTATTCTGCGTCAGCCATGTGCCTGCCTTGATGGCACTGCAGATTGACGGCTATGGCGACCGGACGCTGTTGCTGATCGCCTTTCTGGTGATGGTGGTGCAGTTCGGCGATTTGCTGGATTTCTTCTTCGGGCGCCGCATCGGACGCACCAAAATCGCCCCCGGCCTGTCCCCCAAAACATGGGAAGGCCTGTTTTGCGGCGTTGCCAGCGCCATGATCATCGGCGCCATGCTGAACTGGATCACCCCGTTCGGCGTGATGGGGGCGGCCTTGATGGCTGGCGTGGCCTCGCTTGTGGGGATGTTCGGCAATATCGTGGTCGCCGCAATCAAGCGTGATCGCGGGGTCAAGGACTGGTCGCACCTGATCCCCGGCCAAGGCGGTTTTGTCGATCAATTGGACAGCGTGATCTTTGCCGCCCCGATCTTTTACCAACTGACCAAGTATTTCTATACCTAGGCCCCGCGGAACTGCCCGATCTTCGAGATGTTCTTGGCAACCAGCGTCCCCAACCCGCCCACGTTATGCCGCCGGATTGCGCGGTAATCCTCGCGGCTTTTGCGGATCAGATGGGCAAAGGACCGGTTGCTGACACCACCCATTTTCATTTGCACCATGACCTGCGGCAGATAGGCCAGTTGCACATGACCTGCCGTCAGAAACCGCAGCATCCCGTCATAATCGCCC
>JBFEQR010000059.1:0-8800 GCA_041549425.1 Yoonia sp.
AAATTCGTCTGGGATGAATTCCAGAACGGATCATCCCAATCGCTCGCCCGTATCATGGTTGCTGTGTTCACCATCGGCATCATCGGTTTCCTGCTCGACCGTGTGATGTATGCGCTGCAATCCATGTTCACTTTCTCGAATAACCGGTGATCGTTATGGGCATTCTGACACTTGAAAATGTCTCGAAAAGCTATGGCGATGCGCCGGTTCTGAAAGACATCAATTTGGACGTCGCCGAAGGCGAGTTCGTTGTCCTCCTCGGGTTTTCCGGCACAGGCAAAACCACGCTGATCAACCTCATGGCGGGGTTGGAAAACCCCACGAGCGGGCGCGTCACCTACCGCGGCGCGCCGATCGCTGAACCGGGCCGCGAGCGTGGCGTGATCTTCCAAAGCTATTCGCTGATGCCTTGGCTGACGGTGCAGGGCAATGTCGCACTGGCCGTGGACACGATGTTCCCCGACCTGTCCAAGGCAGACCGCGCAGCAAAGGTTGATCATTACGTCGCTATGGTCGGCCTGAGCCACGCCGCGACACGCCGTCCGGCCGAGCTTTCTGGCGGGATGCGTCAACGCGTGAACGTGGCCCGCGCTTTGGCAATGGACCCCGAAATGCTGCTGTTGGACGAGCCGCTGTCGGCGCTTGATGCGCTGACCCGCGCCAACCTTGCGGACGAGATTGAGGCGATCTGGGACGCCGACAAAAAAACCTGTGTACTGATCACCAACGACGTGGACGAAGCGATCATCCTCGCCGACCGTATCATTGCGCTGAACCCTGACGGGACTTTGGGCGATGAATTCAGCGTCGACATCCCCCGCCCCCGTGACCGCATCGCGATGAACACCGACGAGACGTTCAAGGCCCTCCGCGCACAAGTGACCAACTACCTGATGGACGTGGGCATCGCCGCGAAGGTGGAAGAGACGCGGTTGTTGCCCAACGTGACCCCGATCCACGGGGTGCCTGCCGCAGTGGCCAAAGCGCAAGAAGGCGGGATTGAAGAAAAGTTCCTCAACTTCTCGCAACTCGACAAAGTTTACCCCACACCCAAAGGCCCGCTCACGGTCGTCGAAAACTTCGACCTCAAGATCAATAAAGGCGAATTCATCTCCCTTATCGGCCACTCGGGTTGCGGCAAATCCACGGTGCTGACCATGGCTGCGGGGCTGAACTCAATTTCCAAAGGCGCGATCCGGCTCGATGGCTGGAACGTCGAAGGCGCGGACCCCGAACGCGCGGTTGTGTTTCAATCACCGAACCTGTTCCCGTGGCTCACGGCAAAGGAAAACGTCGCGATTGGCGTGGACAAGGTCTATCCGCGTGCGAGCCAAGCCGAACGTCAGGACGTGGTCGAATACTACCTCGAACGGGTGGGTCTGGCCGACAGCATGGACAAGGGCGCGGCCTCCTTGTCGAACGGCATGAAACAGCGGGTCGGCATTGCACGGGCTTTTGCGCTCTCTCCCAAGCTTCTGCTGCTTGATGAACCTTTCGGCATGCTCGACAGCCTGACCCGTTGGGAGTTGCAAGAGGTGCTGATGGAAGTCTGGTCGCGCACCAAGGTGACTGCGATCTGCGTGACCCACGATGTCGACGAGGCGATCCTGCTGGCCGACCGCGTGGTGATGATGACCAACGGGCCGCAGGCCACGATCGGCAAGATCACTGATGTGAACCTGCCCCGCCCGCGCACCCGCAAGGCGCTTCTGGAACATCCTGATTATTACGCTTACCGGCAGGAAGTTCTGGATTTCCTCGAAGAATACGAGCACGGTGCAAAACCCAAATCAAAACCCAAAGCCATCGCAGCGGAGTGAACGATATGACACAGAAACTCATCGTCATCGGCGCAGGCATGGCCACTGGCAGGATGCTGGAAACCCTTGTTGAGGGTGGGGCGGACTACGACATCACCCTCATCAACGGTGAACCACGCGGCAACTACAACCGCATCATGTTGTCACCCGTCTTGTCCGGCGAAAAGACCTACACCGAGATCGTGACCCATGATGACGCTTGGTATGCGGAGCACGGCATCACGACCCGTTTTGGCTGTTTCGTGGATGCGGTGGACTGCGCGGCCAAAACAGTCACCCTCACAACCGGTGAGGTATTGTCCTACGACAAACTGGTGTTCGGCACAGGGTCCAACCCTTTCATGATCCCCCTTCCTGGTCACGATCTGGACGGCGTCATCGCCTACCGCGATCTGGAGGACACCCAGCAGATGATGGACCTCGGCCCCGACAATAAATGCGTCGTGATTGGTGGCGGTTTGCTTGGTCTGGAAGCGGCCGCTGGAATGGCGGCACGCGGGGTTGATGTGACGGTCGTCCACATCATGAGCCACCTTATGGAACGCCAGCTGGATGAGGCAGCGGGGTATCTGCTGCGCAAGGCGCTTGTGGACAAAGGCATCACCATCAAATGCTCGGCCAATTCCAAAGAAATTCTAGGCGTGAATGGCCACGTCAAGGCGCTGTTGCTGGATGATGGAACCGAACTGCCCTGCGATCTGCTTGTTATGGCGGTGGGCATTCGCCCCAATGTGGCACTTGCTCAGGCAAGCGGCTTGGCAGTGGGCAAAGGCATCCATGTGGATGACCAGATGGTCACATCAGACGCCGACATTCTGGCTGTTGGCGAATGTGTCGAACATAACGGCGCGATCTTCGGGCTTGTCGCGCCGCTTTATGATCAAGCCAAAGTGGCCGCAAAGACCCTCATGGGGGAGGCCGATGCCTTTGTGCAAAAGGAACTGTCCACCAAGCTGAAGGTCACGGGCTGTGATCTGTTCAGTGCGGGCGAATTTGCAGACGGCGACGGGCGCGAGGACATCGTGTTCCGCGATCCCGGACGCGGTGTGTATCGCCGCTTGGTCATTGAAAACAACATCGTTCTTGGCGCGGTGATGTATGGCGACACTGCCGACAGCAACTGGTTCTTCGGCCTGATCCGCGACAAGACTGATATCAGCGATATGCGCGACACGCTGATCTTTGGCCCTGCTTATCAAGGGGGGACCCCCCTTGACCCTTTAGCAGTTGTTGCAGCCTTACCGCGTGACGCGGAGATCTGTGGCTGCAACGGAATCTGCAAAGAGCAAATCGAAGACGCCATCGCGGCGGGCGCCTCTGATCTGGGCGCGATCAAAGCCACAACCAAGGCCAGCGCATCCTGCGGGACCTGCACGGGGTTGGTCGAACAGGTGCTGGCCGTCACGCTGGGGGATGAGTTCGTAATCCCCGCCGCAGCGTCCATTTGCGGCTGCACTGACATGACCCATGAAGACGTGCGCCGCATGATCAAAAGCCAGCGCCTCACATCCATGCCTGCCGTCTGGCAGGAATGTGGCTGGAAAACATCCTGCGGCTGCCACATCTGCCGCCCCGCGCTGAATTTCTATCTGCTGGCCGATTGGCCGCTGGAATATCAGGACGACCCGCAATCGCGGTTCATCAACGAACGCAAGCACGCCAACATCCAGAAAGACGGCACGTTTTCCGTGGTTCCACGTATGTGGGGCGGTATCACAACGCCTGACGAATTACGTGCGATTGCGGACGCGGCGGACAAATACATGGTGCCGACGGTTAAGGTGACGGGTGGACAGCGGATCGACCTGCTTGGCGTCAAGGGTGAGGATTTGCCATCCATCTGGGCCGACCTGAACTCCGCTGGTATGGTTTCGGGCTATGCCTATTCCAAAGGCCTGCGCACGGTGAAAACCTGCGTTGGCACGGATCACTGCCGCTTTGGCACGCAAGACAGCACCGGTCTGGGCATCAAACTGGAAAAGACACTCCACGGCGCGTGGACGCCGCACAAGCTGAAGCTTGGCGTGTCGGGCTGCCCGCGAAATTGTGCCGAGGCAACGTGTAAAGACATCGGCGTTGTTTGTGTGGATTCCGGCTATCAGATCAGCATCGGCGGCGCCGCCGGCATGGACGTAAAGGAAACCGAGCTGCTGATGCAGGTTTCAACTGAAGAGGATGCCATTGTGGTGATCAAGGCCGTCACACAGCTTTATCGCGAGAACGCCAAGTATCTCGACCGGATTTACAAGTGGATGGCCAAGGTCGGGCTGGACTGGATCAAGGAGCGGGTCGAGGCAGAGCGGGACGCGCTGGTCGAACGCTTTGAACTTAGCCAGACGATCTATCGCCATGATCCGTGGGCCGAGCATGCGGCCAAACAGGCCGAGACCTATCAGCCCTTGGCAAATCTTTCACTGGAGGCTGCCGAATGACCGACTGGATCGACATCGCCCCGCTCGAAGACGTGCCTGCGCGTGGCGCACGAATGATCAAAACCGCGCTTGGCTGTGTGGCTGTGTTTCGGACCGCCGATGATCAGGTCTTCGCGCTTGATAATGCCTGCCCGCATAAGGCGGGTCCGCTGGCTGAAGGGATCGTGCATGGCACCTCCGTTACGTGTCCGCTGCACAACTGGGTGATTTCGCTTGAAACCGGCGAGGCGCAGGGCGCGGATGAAGGCCGCGTAGCGACCTATCCCGCCCGCGTGGACGGTGGCCGTATCTTGTTGGATCGCACATTCCTTCAAGCGCGGAGCGCCGCATGACCCTGACCCGCACAACCTGTCCCTATTGCGGCGTGGGCTGCGGGGTTCTGGCGGGTGCCGATGGCACGATCAAGGGCGACCCCGACCATCCGGCGAACTTCGGGCGGCTGTGTTCCAAGGGCGCTGCCTTGGGCGAGACGATTGATCTGGACGGGCGGTTGCTCGCCCCCAAGGTTCACGGGGTGGCAACGGATTGGGACAGCGCCCTTGATCTGGTGGCGTCGAAATTCAGTGCGGCAATTGCCGAACACGGCCCCGACAGCGTGGCCTTCTATGCGTCAGGCCAGCTTCTGACCGAGGATTACTACGTCGCCAACAAGCTGATGAAAGGCTTCATCGGGTCCGCCAATATCGACACCAATTCGCGTCTGTGCATGGCGTCAAGCGTGGCAGGCCACAAACGCGCCTTCGGCACCGACACCGTGCCCGGCACTTATGAGGACCTCGAACAGGCGGACCTGATTGTGCTGGTGGGATCGAACCTCGCGTGGTGCCATCCGGTTCTGTATCAAAGAATTGCCGCAGCAAAAGAGGCGCGGCCCGCCATGCGCATCGTCAACATTGACCCGCGCCGCACGGCGACCAGCGATCTGGCCGATCTGCATCTGTCCATCGCGCCCGACGGGGATGTGGCGCTGTTCAACGGGTTGCTGGCGGATCTGGCAACCACAGGCCGGATCGACGCGGCCTTTACATCCGCACACGTGAACGGACTGGCCGACGCAATAGGTTCGGCGCACGCCTCGGACCTCAAGGATACCGGCCTGACCGCGCAGGAGCTTGCCACGTTCTTCCAGCTTTGGGCTGAAACGGACAAGGTCGTCACCGTTTATTCCCAAGGGGTGAACCAGTCCCAAAGCGGCACGGATAAAGTGAATGCTATCCTCAACTGTCATCTGGCCACAGGGCGGATCGGCAAGCCCGGCTGCGGTCCGTTTTCTGTCACCGGCCAACCCAACGCCATGGGTGGGCGCGAGGTGGGCGGGCTGGCCAATATGCTGGCCAACCATCTGGAGATCGACAATCCGGCCCATCGCGCCGCCGTGCAAGGGTTTTGGAACAGCCCCGCGATCTGCACAAAACCGGGACTGAAGGCGGTTGATCTGTTTCAGGCCTGTGCCGACCGAAAGATCAAGGCGCTTTGGGTGATATCCACGAACCCCGTCGTGTCCCTGCCCGACAGTGACGGCGTGGCCGCAGCGATTGCCAATGTGCCCTTCGTCGTCACCTCCGACATAATCGAAAAGACCGACACCAACGATCTGGCGCACGTGCTGCTGCCTGCCGCTGGCTGGGGCGAAAAGGACGGCACCGTCACCAATTCCGAACGCCGCCTGTCGCGCCAGCGCGCGTTTCTGCCCGCCGCAGGTGAGGCGCGACCCGATTGGCGTATCATCACCGATGTGGCGGTGCGCATGGGCTTTGCGGACGCATTTGCCTATGCCACCCCTGCCGACATCTTTGCCGAATACATCGCGCTTGATCGCTCCACTTCACAGTTTCCCCGTGATCTGGACCTGAGCATCTTTGCCGATGCCGACTACGCCAGACTGATCCCGACGCAATGGCCACAGAACGGGAAACGCTTTTTCGCGGATGGGCAGTTTTTCCACACCGACGGCAAGGCGCGGATGATCGCAGTGACATCACCCAAGCTGTCAAAGCCAAGATTTGCGCTGAACACCGGCCGCAACCGCGATCAGTGGCATACGATGACGCGCACGGGAAAATCCGCGCGGTTGGGCGCGCATCTGGCGGAACCCTATGTTGAAATCCACCCCGCCGATGCAATGGAATTGGGCGCCTTCCCCGGTGCGATCATCGAGGTCGAAAGCCTTTATGGTGCTTCCCGGCTGCGGGCGTTGATCACCGATCGCGCCCCAAGGGGCCAGTTGTTTGCGCCGATGCATTGGACCCGCCAGCAGACCAATCGCGCGACGATCAACAGCCTGACCGCGCCTGTGGTTGATCCCGTTTCAGGGCAGCCCGCGCTTAAGGCTGGCGCGGTGACGGCGCAGGTCTATCGCGCAAAGTGGTATGGATTTCTTGCCAGCCGCCAACAACCCGAGGCGCAAACGCCCTATGCGGCCGCGGCCCGCACTGCGACAGGTTGGCGGGCGGAACTGGCAGGTCGCAAGTTGCCCGCAGATTGGGTGACCGAAGCACGACGGCTCACGGGGCTGGACGTGGCCGAGGCGTCAATCCAAACCGACGCGGCCAATGGCACCACCCGTGTGGCTTTCGTGCAGGACGGCGTGATCGCCGCTCTCTTGTTCGTCGCACCACGCCCCGTCTTGGTTGCCCGCACCGCCGTGATCGCGGCCATCGGCACCGACACCGCTCCGCTTGCCGCACTTGCCGGACGCAGTGCCGCCAATCTGCCCGATCCCGGGGCTACGGTTTGCGCCTGTTTCAATGTCGGGCGCAACACATTGATCGCGGCCATTGTCAACGGCGCAGGCACCGTCACGGCCTTGGGCGAGGCAACCTGCGCAGGCACCAACTGCGGGTCGTGCAAGCCCGAACTCCAATCCCTGATCGCCGGAGCATCAACCCCGATGGCCGCCGAATGAGTATCGCACCCTTCGTCCGGATCGTCGCCCGTGGCGCAGGGCGGGCACGGCCCCTGACTCTGCCCGAAGCACAAGAGGCCATGTCGCTCATCCTGCAAGGTGAGGCCGCACCAGAAGCCATCGGTGCGCTTTTGATGGTCCTGCGGTTGCGTGGCGAGACACCGGAAGAGATTGCCGGATTTACCGCCGCCTTGCGGCAGCATGTTTCCGGCACAGTTGCGACAGCAGATCTTGATTGGCCATCCTATGCCGCGGGCCGCAGCCGCGGTGCGCCGCTGTTCCTTCTGGCGGCACGCTTGGTCGCGCAGGCGGGGTATCGAGTGTCAATCCACGGATGGAACTCCCATCAGGCCTCTAGTGCCTCGGTGCGCGAGGCAATCAATCTGGCCGGACCAGCGATGAGCTATACACCGCTTGAAACGCTCAGCCCCGTGGCTTTCAACCTGCTGAACCTGCGCGACACCTTCGGTCTTCGCTCGTGTATCAACACCGTCCTGCGGATGTGGAACCCGTCGCAGGCCCCTGTCAGTGTGCAGGGCGTTTTCCATCCATCGTATCGCAGTCTGCAAGCACAAGCGGCTGATCTGCTGGGCCAACGCGACTTGGCGATCATCAAAGGCGGCGGTGGCGAATTTGAACGCCACCCCTCAAAGGACGTTGCGGTCTTCGGCCTGCGCGACGGTGCCCATGTCCAACATACCGCTGCTGCTTTGCTGGACGATACCCGCCGTTTGCACGAACAGGGCAGCAGCGTGGACCTGCGCAGCCTCTGGCACGGAATGATCGAAGACGACTTTGCTGTTGCGACCGTCACCGGCACTGCCGCACTCGCGCTCTTTGCTCTCAAAGCCGCGCCGACCCTGACCGATGCCGATCACATGGCCCGCGCCCTTTGGGCTGTGCGCCACCAGACAGAAAGCCTCTCCGCATGAAAACCTTTCCGATGTTCCTACAAATGGCAGGCCGCCGCGTTGTCATCGTGGGCGGCGGGGAACAGGCCGCGCAGAAGACGCGGCTGATCCTGAAGACCCAGGCGAAGATTGAAGTTCTGGCGCAAAACCTGGATCCTGAACTCTCGGACCTCGCAATGGCGGGGCGGGTCACCCACCATAACGGCCCAATCACATCAGCTAGCTTTCAAAACACTGCACTGGTCTTTGTCGCTACTGGCTGCCCGGGTATGGATATGGCGCTGCACGCCCTGGCCAAAGCGGCGGGGGCCACGGTGAATGTGGTGGACCAACCGGACCTGTGTGACGCGATCACACCCTCTATCGTCGACCGCGATCCGGTCGTTGTCGCTATCGGAACGGAAGGCACAGCGCCCGTGCTGGCCCGTCAAATCAAAACAAAACTGGAAGAAGGCCTTGAGCCTCGATTGGGTGATCTTGCCGCCCTCGCAGGCCGAATGCGGTCCGCCGCAGCCGCAAGACTTGCCCCGCGGGCGCGGCGTGACCTGTGGCGCTGGGTGTTTAACGAAACGCCACGCCGCCTATTCGCTAGCGGAGCCGAGCGGGAAACGGCAAAAGTCATCAAGGCGGCCATTGAGACGGGTGAATTTGGCACAACCGACGGTGGCAGCGTCAGCCTTGTGGGCGCGGGGCCCGGTGCGAAAGACCTTATCACCCTGCGCGGTGTCCAGC
>JBFEQR010000060.1:0-8735 GCA_041549425.1 Yoonia sp.
CGCCCTGATCGCTGCCGTGACATCCTCGATGGGGGCCGGCGCAAAGGGCGCGCGGGTGTCGTTGCCCGCCTGACGCGCCTTCATCACCGTCGTTTCGGCGGTAAATTTGCCAGCGTCAAAAATCTGGCTCCAGCGGTAGGAAAACCAGCCGTTGCGCACAACAAATGCATGGGCACCTGCACCGAACTGGCGGGCCACCGCCTCCATCGCGTAGGTGCCGCCACCGGGCACAATGGCCACATGATCGGCATTGTAGACCTCTTTCAGCATCGCCGAGATGTCGGTCATGACCCCTTGAAATGCGGTCGACATGTGGTTCAGGGACCGGTCGGTAAAGACGACCGAGAATTCCATCAAGCCGCCCGGGTCAACGCTTGTTTGTACATCTGTCATGGCCGTCTCCTTTGCTTTGGCCGTTTATGGCTAGTCGTTAAAGGGGGGCAAAGCAAAGTCTATTTTTGTATACCGCGCACTGTCAGGCGGGGATCGCACGTGGTGCCGAACCCGCGCCTTGGCCAGTGGCAAGCGCGGGGTTGAAAGTTGTGCGGTTGCGTCCGGCTTCCCTGGCCCGATAAAGGGCTTCATCCGCATGGCGTATCGCCATTTCGATATGCGTCATGCTTTCCTTGTGAGCCCCGCCAATCGACACGGTCGTCGAGACGAATACATCTTCCGCCGCGATCTGTTCCTGCCCGATCTGGGCACGCATACGCTCTGCCACCAGATAGGCCTCGTCCAGCGTTTGATTGCTCAGGAAAATCGCGAAGTCTTCTCCACCGAACCGACAGACAATATCCTCTGCGCGGCTGTTTTCGCGCAGGATTGCGGCCACCCTGCGGATGACCACATCGCCCACCAAATGACCGTAGGTGTCGTTGATCTGTTTGAAGTTATCGATGTCGACCATCAAGGACACCCACGAATGCCGGGCCTGTTGGGCCATACGCTCAAAGAAATGGTCGCGGGTGGCGACATTTGTCAGGCGGTCACGCGCGATCGGGCGCTGCAGTTCCACCGTCAGCAGATACGTTTTGCGTAGCTGAGGGAAGACGAATGCGGTGATCAAAGTTGTAACAAATATCGTGGCTATGACAGCCTTGGGATGCACCTCATCACGCATGTCTGGTGCGTAGTTCACGTGCAGATGCACCTCTATCAGCACTACTGCAAAAGCAACACTCAGCCCTATTCCCAACAGGACATGAAATCTTGTCTTGATCTTGATCACACCTGTTTCTCCGCATGGTCGAACGACCACTGCGATATCCGGCAGACATGAAGAGACCATTAATGCCTATGCGATGATTTCAGATTGGGCCCGGCCTGCGTTCTTCGCTCAACAGGACATTGGCCTCGACATCGCCGACCCCTGGCATCGTCATGATGCGACGTCTTAAGACGCGCTCAAAATCAGCCAAGTCGCGGGCCACAACCCGCAAACGGTAGTCATAAAGGCCCAGAACATGATCAACCGTCTGCACCTCAGGGATCGCGCCGACGGCACGTTCGAAATCTTCAAGGCTCACGCGGCCTTTCGTAGCCAGTTTCACCCCCAAAAATACGGTCACGCCAAACCCCACCTTTTCCGCATCCAGCACCAGACGACGACCGGCAACCACGCCCGCATCTTCCAAGCGCCTGATCCGGCGCCATGTGGCAGGCTGGCTCAGCCCCAGCTTTTGCCCCAACTGCGTGGTGGACTGGCCGGCATTGGCCACAAGACTGCGCAGGAGTTGGCGATCCAGATCATCAAGGGTCATAACGGCAGGCTTTCGTCTGATTTCACGGTCGCCACAGTCATCAGCGCCTCGATATCGGCGATATGGGGCAAGGTCAGGACACGGGCGCGATAGATGCGCTGGTAATCCGGCAGATCTTTGGCGATCAGCGAAAGACGCACATCCACGCGGCCCAGAAAGGTCTGTATTTCGATCACCTCGGGCACCTCGCGTGCGGCCGCGATGAAATCGTCAAAGGCACGGGCCACAGTCTTGTCCAATGTGATCCGCAAACTGACAGCGACCGCATAGCCCAACGCAGACCAGTTGATCCGCGCTTGGGTTCCCAGCAGCACACGATCTTCGCGTAGCCTGTCCAGACGGCGGGTGACGCGCGCAGGCGTCAGCCCTGCGGCGGCTGCCAGATCTGGCACACCTGCCGCTGGATCGGCCTGCAACAGGCGCAAAAGGCGGCGGTCGACATCATCAAGCATAAAAATAACGCTATATTGATTTTTCAAACATAACAATCTTCATCTTGGCAAAAAAACTCAAAATCCGACACTCACAACGCGCGCAACACAGGCTATAAGTCACGCCAGAAACAAACCAAAGGACGACAATTATGCGCGTTTATTACGATCGCGATTGCGATGTGAACCTGATCAAAGACAAAAAAGTTGCCATTCTCGGCTATGGCTCTCAGGGCCACGCCCACGCGCTGAACCTGCGCGACAGCGGTGCCAAGAACCTTGTTGTGGCACTGCGCGAAGGCTCACCTTCTGCCGCCAAGGCCGAAGGCGAAGGCCTGACCGTGATGGGCATCGCCGAGGCTGCCGCATGGTGTGATCTCATCATGTTCACAATGCCCGACGAACTGCAGGCAGAGACATATAAAAAATACGTGCACGACAACATCAAAGAAGGCTCTGCAATCGCATTTGCACACGGCCTGAACGTGCATTTCGGCCTGATCGAGCCAAAGGCGGGCGTTGACGTCATCATGATGGCACCAAAGGGCCCCGGCCATACAGTGCGCGGCGAATACACCAAAGGCGGCGGCGTGCCTTGCCTAGTGGCTGTGGACCGCGACGCATCCGGCAAGGCGATGGAAATCGGCCTGTCCTATTGTTCCGCCATCGGTGGCGGACGTTCCGGCATCATCGAAACCAACTTCCGTCAGGAATGCGAAACCGACCTCTTTGGTGAGCAGGCCGTACTTTGCGGCGGCATCGTTGAGCTGATCCGTATGGGTTTCGAGACACTTGTCGAAGCTGGCTACGAGCCGGAGATGGCCTATTTTGAATGCCTGCACGAGACAAAGCTGATCGTGGACCTGATCTACGAAGGCGGCATCGCGAACATGAACTACTCGATCTCGAACACAGCCGAGTACGGTGAATATGTCTCTGGCCCGCGCATTCTGCCTTACGACGAGACCAAGAAGCGCATGAAAGACGTGCTGACCGACATCCAGACCGGTAAGTTCGTTCGCGACTTCATGCAGGAAAACGCTGTTGGCCAGCCTTACTTCAAGGCCACACGCCGCATCAACGACG
Source organism: Yoonia sp. (assembly GCA_041549425.1). Lineage (GTDB taxonomy): Bacteria > Pseudomonadota > Alphaproteobacteria > Rhodobacterales > Rhodobacteraceae > Yoonia. The sequence goes on from JBFEQR010000060.1 coordinate 3,278, forward strand.
AGCACCAGATCGAGCAAGTCGGTGAAAAGCTGCGCGCGATGATGCCGTGGATTTCCGCAGGCAAGATGGTCGACAAAGCGAAGAACTAATCAGGTTGTAAGGTGGATCTTGATCCACCTTGCGCCAATGAAAGGCCCGGGCGTGTCCCGGGCCTTTTTTGCATCTAAAGGCGCACAAACCTTGAAAACACTCTGATCAGGCGGCGCGTCAGACCGGTATAAGGCGGAAACACCAGATGCAGCGGAAAGAACCGCGCCCGCATAACCTGCCGCATATGACTGAACGCAGCAAATCCCGCATAACCATGCGCACCGCCATTTCCTGACTGCCCAACGCCGCCAAACGGCGCTGACGGATGGGCAAACACCATTACGCTGGCATTTACGCCCACCGCACCGGAGATCGTTTGCGCAATCACAGCGTCAGCAAAAGCCTTGCCGCCAAACACATAAAGCGCAAGCGGATGGGGTGATGCATTGATCTTGCCAATCACCTGCGCAAGGTCGCCGTAGGGCATCAACGGCAACACCGGCCCGAAAATCTCGGCCTGCTGGACGGCCATGTCGTCGTGCACATCAAGCAAGACAGTGGGGGCGATCTTGCGGCCGGTTTCGTCCGATTGGCCGCCGGTCAAAACAGCTGCACCCTTTTCACGCGCATCATCAATCAAACCGGCCAGCCGCGTCCAGTGGCGTTGGTGGGCCATTTGCGCCAGATGTTCGGACCGCAGCGGGTCCGCCCCGTACATCCGTGCGATGTGTTTTGACAGTGCCGCGCCAAAGGCATCGCGCACGCTCTCGTGCACATAGACATGATCGGGTGCGACGCAGGTCTGCCCACCGTTCATAAACCGCCCCCATGCGATCCAGCGCGCGGCGGCGTTCACATTTGCGTCCGGCCCCACGATCACCGGCGATTTGCCACCCAGTTCCAGCGTGACTGTCGCCAGCGTCCGAGAGGCCGCAGCCATAACGATCTGACCCACTTCGGGGCTACCGGTAAAGAAGATATGATCGAATGGCATGTCCAGCAGTTCTGTCGCGACATCCGCACCACCTTCGGCAACTGCCACAAGATCGGGCGGGAATATCGCCGATACCATTTCGCTAATCAGGGCCGAAGTCGCTGGCGTCAGCTCTGACGGTTTGATGATCACCGCACACCCCGCCGCCAATGCCGACACGACCGGCCCAAGTGCCAGCAGAAACGGAAAGTTCCACGGCGCGATCACAAGAGCGACACCTTTGGGTGTCGGCAGCACGCGGGTCGAGGTCCCCAGCAAGGCCAACCCCGATCCGGCGCGTTTGGGGCGCATCCAGCGGCGCAGGTTCTTGCGTGTATGGGTCAGTTCGATCAGCAACGGCAGGATTTCGGTCAGCATGACCTCATCAGGGTGTTTGCCGAAATCGGCACCGATCGCGGCGCATATCGCATCCTGTTCTGCCAGCACCTTTTTCTGAAGCGTTTCAAGCGCCTGCTTGCGCGCCGCATAATCAAAAGAGGTGCGCCGCGCGACGACGCCGCCTTTTTGCGCGGCGAATATCTCTGCGATGGTCTTTGTCTTGTCTGTCATCCTGCCATATCCGTGCGTGGTCGTTTCGGATGCAACCCTGACTTTGCGTCAAAACGCTTGCCCCGCTTGTGCAAACAGATAAGAGAGCGGTCAAGAACGACCCCGAAAGACAAAACATGAGCGTCCCGACCCCAACACTCCGGAACTGGTTGTCGATTGCAGCCTTGGGGCTGATCTGGGGGGCGACTTTCATGGTCGTGGCCATCGCACTGGAAGGCTATGGGCCGCTCACCGTGGCCTGCGCGCGCACCACATTGGGCGCTGTTGCCTTGCTGGCATTGATGGCCCTGCTGAGGCGGCCGATGCCCGTCTTTACCCCGCGTATGTGCCGTTATCTGGTGGTGATCGGCCTTTTGAACACGGCCCTGCCATTTGCCTTGCTCAGCTGGGGCCAACAATATGTACCGTCCGCCTTTGCGGGGATTACCATGGCGGTTCTGCCGCTTTTTGTGCTGCCGCTCGCGCATCTGTTCACCGACGAGAAAATGAGCTTGCGCAGCGCGTCGGGCGTCATTCTGGGGTGTGTCGGCGCGGTTGTGCTGGTGGGACCGGGCGTCTTGCGCATCGGAACGGGATGGGAACCGCTGGGCCAGTTGGCCTGCATCGCGGCCTCGATCTCTTATGCGGTGTCCAGCATCATGACCCGGCGCTGCCCCCCGATTGACCCGATCGCTATGGCAGCACTTTTGCTGGTGGTCGGGTCGACCGCGCTGATCCCCGCGATGCTGGTCATCGAAGGCGTCCCGACAATGGGTGACATGCGCCCGACTGTTGCGATTGTCGTGCTTGGCCTGATCCCCACGGCCTTTGCCGCATTGATCCGCGTGGCCACGATCCGCAGTGCAGGTGCGATCTTTATGACGCTTGTGAATTATCAGGTTCCGCTGTGGTCTATGGTGTTTGGTGTGCTAGTCCTGAACGAAGTCCTGCCTTTGCGCTTTTTCGCAGCGCTCGGCCTGATCATGCTAGGCCTTGTGATCAGCCAGTGGAACAGCCTGAAAAAGTTGCTCTTGCGCTAAACAGCGGCTTCGACTTCGGCGACGATACCGTCCACGACCTGCGTCAACAGCCCGTCATCCTCGCATTCCGCCATCACGCGGATCAGCGGCTCGGTGCCGGATTTGCGGATCAACAAACGGCCCTTGCCAACCAAACGCGCCTCTGCATCGGCGATGCGTTTCTTCACCGCGCCTGCATTCAGGGGGTCCTGCCCCGCCGCATAGCGGACATTCCGCAGCATCTGCGGCACTGTCTCGAAGGTCTTGGTCAAGGCGCTGGCGGGTTGGCCGGTTTCGATCATGGCCGCCAGAAATTGCAGCCCTGCCAACAACCCGTCGCCGGTCGTGGCAAAATCGGTCATCACGATGTGCCCTGACTGTTCCCCGCCAAGGTTCCAGCCGTTTGCCCGCATCGCCTCGACCACATAGCGGTCCCCGACTGCGGTGCGTTCAAGGCGCAGGCCCCGCCCGTCCAGATACCGCTCCAGCCCGAGGTTCGACATGACGGTTGCGACCAGCGTCCCGCCCTGCAACCGGTCCTGATCGGCCCAACGTCCGGCCATCAGCGCCATCAGTTGATCACCATCCGCCACGGCACCTGTTTCGTCCAAGATCATCACGCGGTCGGCATCCCCATCAAGGCAAATGCCGACATGCGCGCCTTCTTCGACGATTTTGGCCGCTGCGGCGGCGGTATTTGTCGACCCGCAGCCATCGTTGATATTGAAGCCATCAGGGCTGACGCCCAGCGGGATCACCGTGGCACCCAGTTCCCAAAGCACCTCTGGCGCGACGCGGTGGGCGGCACCGTTGGCGCAATCAATCACGACCTTCAGACCGTCAAGCCGCATACCCGCCGGAAAGGTCGACTTGATCCGTTCGGCATAGCGGAAACGGCCATCGTCAATCCGCTTGGCCCGCCCGATATTCTGTGCCTGTGCCGGTTCAAGATCACTGTCGATCAGCGCCTCGATCTCGGCCTCGGCCTCATCCGACAGTTTGAAACCGTCGGGGCCAAAGAATTTGATGCCATTGTCATAATGCGGGTTGTGGCTGGCCGAAATCATGATGCCCAGATCAGCACGCATGGATGTCGTCAACAGGCCCACCGCGGGCGTCGGCACCGGCCCCAAAAGCAAAACATTCATCCCCGTACTGGTCAGACCAGCAGTCAAGGCGTTCTCGAACATATACCCTGACAGGCGCGTGTCCTTGCCGATCACCACACGGTGCCCGTTAGAGCCGTCATTGCGAAAATAGCGCCCTGCCGCCGCCCCGATCCGCAGCGCCATATCCGCCGTCATCGGAAAGGTGTTTGCCCTGCCGCGCACACCATCGGTGCCAAAAAGCTTGCGTGTCATGTCATTGCTGCTCCGCCAATTGCCCATTCAAGGTCGAGTGCCTGTCTGGTTGCAAAGATATCGTGAACCCGCAGGATTTGCACGCCGCGTCGGGCAGCAAAGAGGGCAGCAGCCACAGAACCGCTGACACGGTCGCCCGCGCCTTCGCCGCCGCCGATCACCTCGATAAAACGTTTGCGCGATGCCCCCAGCAGCACAGGGCATCCCAGCGCGTGAAATATCGCAATCCCGCGCAGCAGGATCAGGTTGTGTTCGACCGTTTTGCCAAAGCCGATGCCCGGATCGATGACGATCTGGGCGCGTGCGATGCCAGCAGCCTCGGCCACTGCGATCCGCTCGGCAAGGAAGTCGTAAACATCCAAAAGCACATCATCATAGGTCGGGTCATTCTGCATCGTCGCTGGCGTACCCTTTGCATGCATCAGGCAGACCGGCATGCCTGCGGCTGCGGTGACTTCTGCCAGCGCGGGATCAAAATCAAAGGCCGCCACGTCATTGACAAGCGACGCCCCAGCCCGAAGTGCCGCGTCTGCAACCACCGATTTGCGTGTGTCGATCGAAATCGGCACATCGCTTTGTGCGCGGATCGCGGCAATGACGGGCACTGTGCGTGCGGTTTCTTCTGCGATCCCGACCTCTGCAGCCCCGGGGCGTGTGCTTTCACCGCCAATGTCGATCATGTCCGCCCCTTCCGCCTGCATGGCAAGCGCGCGGCGCAATGCGGCGTCGGGTGCGTTGAACTGCCCGCCATCGGAAAAGCTGTCGGGGGTGACGTTCAGAATGCCCATTAGGCGCGGCGCTGACATATCAAGCCCCGCGACAGGCGCGCGGTGACGGGCCAGATTGTCCAGAACATCCGCAGGGATATCACCCGCCGGCATGTGCCGCAGGCCACCACCGCGCTGATGCACCGCCACCGTGTCAAACCAGCACAAACCACCTGCCAAGGGAAAACTTTGTGGCGTGGGTACTTCTCCAAATCTGGCGATTGGGCGGTAATAGCGGGTCATGACAGATCGGCCACATCTGCGGGAACGACGCGCACGGGCAGGTCTGTCGCGGGGCGCTCTGCCCCGATCAACAACAGCTCTTTGGCGTGCATCTCTTGGGCAAACCACGTCACCAGTGCGACGGCATCGCGCGGACTGGCCGAGGGGCCGTCCACTGCATCCAGCACGATCTTGGACGGCGCCCAGATGCAAATCTGGTCGTTCTTGGTTGCCCAATCCAGTTCTGTCCGCGTACCGACCACCATGCAGCGGCTGTCTTTTGCGGCAAGCGTCCAGGCGTTCTGTTCCATGGCCAGAAGGTCGATCCGACGCTGTGCCAGCGCATTGCCCGCCTGTGGTGCAGCCACATCCCCAGCCCCCACGCAGATGATCAATGGCGCATTCATCGCGGCAAGCTGGTCGATCCACGTTGCCAGATGCGGCGCGGCCAATGCTGCGTTCGACAGGTAAACGACACGCGGCTGCGGTGGCTCGATATGAACCTGACCGGCCAGATCGACGCCATCGCGCGCGCGC
>JBFEQR010000061.1:0-8616 GCA_041549425.1 Yoonia sp.
ACAACGGTTCTGAACCGTGCGATTTCGGAAAAGGGTATCTACCCTGCGGTTGACCCGCTCGATTCCACATCGCGCCTGCTGGACCCTGCGATTGTGGGTGAAGAGCATTACGCAGTTGCCGCCGACGTGCAGCAGATGTTGCAGCGTTACAAATCCTTGCAGGACATCATCGCCATTCTGGGCATGGACGAACTGTCGGAAGAAGACAAACTGACCGTTGCCCGTGCGCGTAAGATCGAGCGTTTCCTGTCGCAGCCGTTTGACGTGGCTCAGGTGTTCACCGGCTCCCCCGGTGTGCAGGTTCCACTGGAAGACACAATCGCGTCGTTCAAGGCTGTTGTTGCAGGCGAATACGACCACTTCCCCGAGGGCGCCTTCTACATGGTTGGCGGCATCGAAGAAGTGAAAGCGAAAGCCGAAAAAATGGCCGCAGACGCGGCGTAAGGAGCCAAGATGGCAAACCTACAATTCGATCTGGTCTCGCCCGAACGCCGTCTGGCGTCGGTCGAGGCGACCGAGGTTCAGATCCCCGGCGCAGATGGTGACATGACAGCAATGGCTGACCATGCTCCGACCATCACAACATTGCGTCCCGGTGTCTTGACCGTGGTCCACAGCGGTGGTTCCGACGCCTATGTCGTGTCCGGCGGTTTCGCCGAGATCACGGCGACCGGTGTGTCGGTTCTGGCGGAACAGGCCCTGCCACAGGCAGAGGTCACGCAAGAGGTCTACGACAGCATGGTCGAAGACGCAAAGGCGGCTTATGGGCGTGCGCAAGAGACCTTCAAGAACGAACCGGGTCCGGTTGATGATGCAGCCAAGCTGTTGTCGGACATGGTCGCGATCGGCGGGCATATCGGTCTGACTGCAAAAGACTAGGCTGCATGGACAGCTTTTTCAAAAGGCCCTGCTTTGCGGGGCCTTTTTTGTTGTCAGGGTTGGCGCACAGCGCGCAACGTGGCCTGATCATAGGACGCCGCGCCGCCGTTGATTGTGCTGTCCATCGCGTCACCGTTTTGTCGCGCGCTAAGACCTTCGCCGTTCGGGCCGTAAAGCGCGCCGGTCAGGGTATTGTTAATGACAAAAGTGTTCACGGCGTCATCAATGGTGCCATCAATATCAAGCGTCACAAACGCCTCATCATTGGGACCAGAGCTGAGCGTACCAGATGAAATGGTCACCGTGCCCAGATAGCTGACGACCTGCGGATCGCCGTTTTCGTCGTTCGGCTTGCCAAGAAAGTTGGTTGCGTCCCCTGAAATCGAATAATCCGACAAGGCAACACTCAGATTGGCCTCTCCGGTCACGTTCGCCCCGACGGAAAAATCATTGCTCCCCAGAAGAACCATCAGATATCCCGTATAGTCCAGTGTGCCCGATGGGGGCGCATTGGCTTGCGCAGTGATCCCTGAAAAAGGCGACACGCTGTAGCTGGTTCCGCCGCTGCCAAGCGCTGCGGCAAAGACAGCATTCCGGTCGTTTTCGAGGGTGGCGTAGACGCCGTCAGGGTCCGGCACATCCAGAACACGAAAAGCGGTCACAAAAGGTGGATCGCCACCAGCACTGTCGCCGCCATCACCCCCACCACCGCCTGAACCCCCGCCGCCTGAACTGGCACCACCGCCTGAACTCCCTCCGCCGCCAACAGTCGTAGTGCCGCCACCGCCACCGCACCCCGTAATCAGAAAGAAACCCGTCAAGAACAGAACAAAGATACGTGCCATATGATGTCCGAACCTAGCGTTTACCAAGAATTAGGGATTAACTAGCAGTTAAGTCTTAACCAATTCTTAGCGATGCCCCGCGAAACCGGTGGCGATTAGTTTTTAACAAGTGGACGGCTCAAGGAGTCGGTGGCGTAAATGCATAAGTTGAACCAAGGCAGCATTGGCATCGACCACGGTGAAGTGGTCCTGTTTTCGGATTTCGAAGATGACGGCCAGATGTGGCGCGGGCAGGGGCCGCGTCAATCGCGTGCGGCGGTGACCTTTGAAACCCCTTACAGCAGTCCGCCGCATGTGCAGGTTTCGATCTCTATGTGGGACATTTCCAACAATACCAACAGTCGCGTTGACGTGCAGGCCGAAGCCATCACGACAGAGGGCTTTGATATCGTATTTCGGACATGGAACGACACGCAGGTTGCACGCATTCGCGTCGCGTGGACCGCGATTGGCGCGCTGCCGAATGATGACGATTGGGAACTCTAGTCGCAGACTACTCTGCGGCGTAGAGCCCTTCGTAGATCGGGCCAAGTGTCTTGTGGTCAAACAATGACGAAACAGAGGTGCCGTTCCACGTGTTCAGGATTGCCTGCGCGAACATCGGTGCGGTTGGCACGATCCGGATATTGGGGCAGTTCTTGACCGCTTGGGTTGCCTGAATCGTGTCGGTGATCACAAGGCTTTTCATGACCGATTTTGACACCCGATCAACCGCAGGGCCGGACAACACCCCGTGCGTGATGTACGAGTGCACTTCTTTTGCACCGTTTTCCATCAGGACTTCGGCCGCTTTGCAAAGCGTGCCTGCCGTATCGACAATGTCGTCCACGATGACGCAGACCTTGTCTTTGACGTCACCAATCACGGTCATTTCCGCAACTTCACCCGGTTTGCCACGGCGTTTGTCCACGATGGACAAAGGCGCGCCGATGCGCTGCGCCAGATCACGGGCACGGGCCACGCCGCCCACGTCGGGGGATACAACCATGACGTCGTCCATTTTGCCGCGGAAATTATGCATCGCATCCAGCGCATAGATGGGCGAGGCATAAAGGTTGTCGACAGGAATATCGAAGAAACCCTGAATCTGCGTGGCGTGCAGATCAAGGGTCAGGACGCGCTCGATCCCCGCCTCGACGATCATGTTGGATACCAGCTTGGCGGTGATGGGCGTGCGGGCCTTGGACCGGCGATCCTGACGGGCGTAGCCGAAATAGGGGATCACTGCGGTGATCCGCGCCGCCGAAGACCGGCGCAGGGCGTCTGCGATGATCAAAAGCTCCATCAGGTTGTCGTTGGCGGGGTTCGATGTGGGCTGCACGATGAACATGTCCTCGCCGCGCACGTTTTCGTAAACCTCGACAAAGACCTCCCCGTCGTTGAACCGTTCCACCCGCGTGTCGCACAGGCCGACGTCCATGCCGCGATGCATCGACATGCGCCGTGCGATTGCTGTCGCGAGCGGTTTGTTGGCGTTGCCGGCGATCAGCTTGGGTTCAATCATTGTAGGCATGGAGAGGTGTCCTTTGGCAGCAGGCAATGTAACAGATTCGTGGCGTTGACACCGCGTAACACAAGCTTACCGTTCCGCAAAGAATGCAGCAGCCTCAAGGAGCCGCAAAATGCCCCATATCGACTACTACTTTGCAACAATTTCGCCCTTTACCTACCTGACCGGCACGCGGCCTGCTGAAATCGCAAAGAAACACGGCGCGACGATCACCTACAAACCACTGGATATCATGGCGCTGTTTGCCCGCACAGGCGGCGTACCGCCCAAGGACCGGCATCCGAACCGGCAGGATTACCGCCTGCAGGATATGGCCCGTCGCTCCAAGCGGATTGGCATGCCGTTGAACATCAAGCCGATGTTCTGGCCCACCAATCCTGCCCCGTCCGCCTATGCGATCATTGCTGCCCAGAACACCGGTGATGACGTTGCCGCCCTTGTTCATGACTTTGGTGCGGCCTGCTGGGCGCAAGAGCGTGACATCAGTCAGGACGATGTCATCCGCGACATTCTGGAAAAGAACGGCTTTGATCCGGCATTGGCCGACAAAGACATGCTGACCAGCGCCGAAACATTCGGTCGTAATCTGGAGGACGCGGTCAGCGCCGGTGCCTTTGGCGCGCCGTTCTTCATCACCGACACGGACCAGCGGTTCTGGGGCGAGGACCGTCTTGATGATCTTGATGCCTATCTTGGCGGCACGCTCTAACTGCGCAGCAGCGTCAGGAACTGGTCGACGCCGTCCTCTGTCATTGACCAATCGGTGACAAGGCGTCCGATCAGTTCCTCATCCGGATCGCCGGTTTCAGGGTCGCCGTTCATCACATAGTAGACCGCGCCTCCGTCCAGCATCCGTTTATGATCACACCGCGGCATCGTGAAAAAGATCATGTTGGCTTGCGGCTCATAAAGGATGGTCACCGCAGTCTGCCCACGCAGTCCTTCGGCCAATTGCGCGCAGCGCGCATTGGCGGATCGCGCCATGTCCAGCCAAAGACCGTCCTCTAGATAGGCGTGCATCTGCGCCGACAGATAGCGGTGTTTGGACAGCAGATGCCCGCCGCGCTTGCGCCTTAACTCGAATTCCCACGCAAGGTCAGGGTCGAAGATCACGCAGGCCTCCACCCCCAGCGCCCCGTTCTTGGTGCCGCCAAAGCTGACGGTATCAACGCCTGCTTTCCACGTCATTTCGGCGGGCGTGCAATCCAGTGCGGTCAGGGCATTGGCAAAGCGCGCGCCATCAAGATGGGTCTTGATGGCGAATTCCTGCGCCGTTGCCGTCAGCCCCTTGATTTCGTCCAGCGTGTAAATCGTGCCTTTCTCGGTCACCTGCGTGATCGAAAGCGGGCCGCGCTGGGGGCCATGTACACCGCGATTTTCCTCGCCCATGATCTTGCGGCGCAAACTGTCTGCCGCCATTTTGCCATCGGTCGTCGGCACCAAGGTCAGTTTTGCGTCTGTGTAAAACTCGGGCGCGTTGCATTCATCTTCGTGGATATGCGCGCATTCGCTGCAAAAGATGGTTTGCCACGGCTGCGACATGGTCCCCAGCAGGACAGAGTTTGCCGCCGTGCCGTTGATAATCAGATAAACTGCGGCCTCGGGGGCCTCGAAAATCTCGCGGACCTGCGCGCGCACCGCGTCCATGATCGGGTCCGCGCCATAGCCCATGGCATAGCCGGTGTTGGCTTTCACAAGCGCGTCCATCACGCGTGGATGGGCAGGGCCTGCATTGTCAGAAGCGAAAAACATCTAGAACGGCTCCTCGATGATGTAGTCTTCCCAGTCGTCTTCGTCGACGGTCACCTCGGACAGGGTGCGGTTTTGCATCGAAATTCCGGCCTCGTGGACAGAGTTCGGGTCACCTGAAACCAGCGGGTGCCAGTCGTAGAGATCGCGCCCCTCGTACACCAGCCGGTAGCCGCAGGTCATGGGCAACCAATAAAGGTTCTTCTTGATGGTCGCGGGGGTCAGCACGATGCATTCGGGCACAAAGTCGTGACGATTAGGGTAATTGCTGCACAGGCAGGTGCTGTTATCCAGCAAACGGCACGCCACACGGGTCAGGGCGACGGTGCCTTCGTCATCTTCCAGCTTGTTCAGGCAACATTTGCCGCAGCCGTCGCAAAGCGCCTCCCATTCCTGCCGGTTCAGGCTGGTCATGGGTTTGGTTTTCCAGAACCGGTCGGCCAGCCCTTCGCGCGGGATATCAGTGGACATCTGTCAGGATCTCTCGGGCTTGGGCGCAATCGGCGTCCATCTGGGTGATCAACGCCTCGAGGCTGTCGAATTTCAGCTCGGGCCGCAGGAAATCGATCAGTGCGACCGACAGGGTCGCGCCATAAAGATCGCCTTTGAAATCAAAGATGAAGGTTTCGCAGTTGGGGATATTTTCGCCAAACATCGGGCGCACCCCGATCGAGGCGGCACCGTCATACGTACCCTTGTGCGGCCCATCAAGGATATCAACCTTGACGGCATAGACGCCGAACCGTGGCGGATGCAGGCCGGTGATCGACATATTGGCGGTCGGGTAACCAAGGTCGCGCCCGCGTTGGTCGCCGCGGATCACCTCGCCTTCGATGCGGTGCCAATGGCCCAGCATCGCGGCGGCATCGCGCGGTTTGCCATCGCTGAGCGCCTGCCGGATTGCAGTCGACGAAACATGTGCGGTGTCAATCGTCACGATGGGGGCGATGGTCACGCCGAACCCCATTTCAGCCCCGAAGGCCTGCAGGTCGGTAACGGTGCCGGCGCGGTCCTTGCCAAAGCAGAAATCGGCCCCGACAACCACGTGTTTCAGGCCAAGCTGATCGGTGATGATCGTTTGCGCAAAAGCGCGGGGGGACAGGCCGGCAAGGTTTGCGTTGAACGGCACCTCATACAGCTTTTCGACACCCAGTTTAGCAAGCTGGTTCGCCTTTGCTTCGGCATTCATAAGGCGGAAGGGTTTGTTATCGCGCGAAAAATAGCTGCGGGGGTGCGGTTCGAATGTCATGATCCCCAAAGGGACACCTGCCTGCGCAGCCACCGTGCGCGTCAGGTCTATGACGGCCTGATGCCCGATATGCACCCCGTCGAAATTGCCGATTGCGGCAGCAGCGCCACGGTCGGCGGGATCAATGAAAACGGTGTCGCGGATAATGTGCATGGCTTTGCGTAGCCGAGGCTGCAAGGCCGTGCAAGTATGCCGCGCTGCTTAGTCGAATTTCCGCGATGGCGCGAGGACGGTTGCATCGCCCACAAGCACCTTTTTGTTGTTCACAAGGCAGCGGGTGTTCATCGTCACGCGCCTTTTGGAGTGGTCGATCTCGGTCACTTCGACCTCTGCCAGTACCATGTCGCCAGGGCGGACAGGGGCCAGAAATTTCAGGCTTTGCCCCAGATAAACCGTGCCATGTCCGGGCAGTTGTTCCCCGATCACCGCACTGACCAGCCCCGCGGTCAGCATACCGTGCGCGATACGCCCGCCAAAGATCGTGTCCTGCGCATAGTCTTCGTCAAGATGCACAGGGTTCCGGTCCGTCGACACCTCTGCGAACATTTCGATATCGCGATCGGTGATCACCTTGCGCAGTGAGCGTGTCATGCCGATCTCGATATCTTCGATGCAGATCGTTCCGCGGGGTGCGTTATCTAGCATGTCAGTCTCCATTGCGTAACAAAAAAACTACCTGAGTGGCCAATTTGAAATTTTATTACTTTGCAAATGCAGAAAGATCAAGTGTTTCCTCTAGCGTAGGTGCCCGATTGTGAAAGTTGCGCTCATTTGATGATCTTGCAGATACTGCGCGAGCGCATCAGGGTCAGGTTGCCGGTCGGTCTTCGTTTCTGCGGCGGCCAGCCCGCCCGAGATGAAGAGCACATCAAGGTCCTCTTGCACTCCGCCAAGGATATCAGTCCCGATCCCGTCACCGATGGCGATGATGCGCGGATCGGATGGCGCATTGGCCAATGCGGCCAGCCTACGGCGTGCGAGGTCGTAGATCGGGGGGTGCGGCTTGCCGAAATAGAGGCTTTCGCCGCCCATTTCCGTGTAAAGTGCGGCCAGCGCACCTGCGCACCATTCGCGCACATCGCCGCGATCCACGATAATATCGGGATTGGCACACAGCAGTTTCAGGCTCTTTTGCTTGGCATAAAGAAACTCTGGCCGGTTCACATCCACATCTGCCAGCGGATCGAAGGGACCGCAGCAAACGATGCCTTCTGCCTGATCCAGAGGGACTTTCTGAATGTTTACAGGGTCTTTGATGATGCTGAGGGGTTTGAAAAAATCATCGTCGCGGGGGCTTTCGCCCATGAACCAGATTTTTTCGCCCACGATCCCGCGGAACATCGCAGCACGGGCGCTGTCGCCGGAGGTGGCAATCGCGTCCCATGCATCCGCAGGAATGCCGAAGCCGTCGATCTGGCGGGCCACGCTGTCCCATGGACGTGGAGAGTTGGTGACAAGCACGACAATGCCACCTGCCGCGCGATACTTTTGCATGGCTGCCACAGCCGCAGGCATGGCCGCGACGCCGTTGTGCATACAGCCCCACAGGTCCACAAATGCCGCGTCATACCGGTCAGAGACCGCAGCGAATTCTTCGATAATCTCGGTCATCTGTTAACCTTCGGGCTTGTATGATTTGCGTACAGATCCTGTACAGGACCTGTACGTACACTTTGACATTACAGCTTGAGGTTGGGAATGATCTGCTTTTTCCGGCTCATGATGCCGGGCAGGACCACGCTGTCGCCTTCAACGGTCGCGCCGAATGACTTTTCCGCGACTGTCTTGCTCAGCTCGTTGGGGATCAGCATCGTGGCCTCTTCCTTGAGGATATCCACGACGAACAAAAGTACCTGATCGACGCCATCTTCCTTGGCGACGTCCGGCATGGTTTCGATCAGGGATGCCTTGCGGTCCAGCACGATCTGGGGCGCTGTGGTTTCCAGTACGGAGACACGGAATTTGGTGCCCTCAACGGCATATTCCTTGCTGTCCATCCGCAACAGTTCGGCATCCGAAAAGGCCGAGACGTCGGATTTCGCGGCGAACATTTCGCTGGCATAGGCGTCGATGTCGATGCCAAGGTCCTTGGCAAGTGCCTCGGCCAGTTCCTTGTCCATGTCGGTGGTGGTCGGTGAGCGGAAGGCCAACGTGTCGGACAGGATGCACGACAGCATCAGCCCCTTGATGCCCTCGGGCATGTGCCCTGCGTGATCGCCCATCATCTGGTGCATGATCGTGGCGGTGCAAGCCAAAGGCCGGATGGTGATGTTGATCGGGTTCTTCGTTTCAAGCCCGCCTGCCAGCTTGTGGTGGTCAATGATCGCAAGCACATCGGCGTTGTTGATGTTCGCGGGCAATTCGGCAGGGTTGTTGGTGTCGAC